>JAUNAE010000241.1 GCA_030527765.1 Eubacteriales bacterium | reverse complement strand
AAAGACCCTACCCAGTGTGAAATATTCATTGTAGAGGGAGATTCTGCAGGTGGTTCCGCGAAGACTGCCAGAGATCGAAACTATCAGGCGATTCTTCCGATTCGAGGAAAAATCCTGAATGTAGAAAAGGCAACCATTGATAAGGTTCTTGCAAATGCGGAGATCAAAACAATGATCAATGCCTTTGGATGCGGATTCTCCGAAGGATATGGAAATGATTTTGATATTTCCAAGCTTCGATATGACAAAATTGTAATTATGGCGGATGCGGACGTGGATGGTGCGCATATTTCCACACTGCTTCTGACCTTGTTTTATCGATTCATGCCGGAACTGATTTATGAAGGGCATGTATATATCGCAATGCCTCCTCTTTATAAAGTAATGCCGAAGAGAGGAGAGGAAGAATATCTCTACGATGACAAGGCACTGGAAAAATACCGCAAATCTCACAAAGCCGGAAGTTTTACCCTTCAGAGATACAAAGGTCTTGGTGAGATGGATGCGGATCAGCTCTGGGAGACTACTCTGAATCCGGAAACAAGAAGAATGCGTCGTGTAGAAATTGAGGATGCACGTCTTGCTTCCAGTGTGACAGAGATTCTCATGGGAAGCGACGTTCCGCCTCGCAAGAATTTTATTTACGAGCATGCACAGGATGCACAGCTGGATATCTAACTCAAAACAGTGATAAGAACAAGAGGATAATAAATGGAAACAAAACAGGAAAATATCATCCGGACAGATTATTCGGAGATCATGCAGAAATCATATATTGATTATGCCATGAGCGTTATTATCTCCCGTGCCCTTCCAGATGTCAGAGATGGATTGAAGCCGGTGCAGAGAAGAACCTTATATGATATGTATGAACTGGGGATTCGTTATGATCATCCCTATCGTAAATGTGCCCGTATCGTAGGAGATACCATGGGTAAATACCATCCCCATGGAGACAGTTCCATCTATGAGGCACTGGTTGTTATGGCTCAGGAATTTAAGAAGGGAAAAACCCTCGTGGACGGTCATGGTAACTTTGGCTCTGTAGAAGGAGATGGCGCTGCGGCCATGCGATATACAGAGGCTCGCCTTGAGAAATTGACCCAGGAGGTCTTTCTTGCAGACCTTGACAAAAATGTCGTGGATTTTATGCCGAACTTTGATGAGACGGAGAAAGAGCCGGAGGTTCTACCGGTACGAATTCCGAACCTTCTTGTGAACGGGGCAGACGGAATTGCCGTTGGTATGGCAACCAGTATTCCGCCCCACAACCTCGGTGAAGTGATCGATGCTGTCAAAGCGTATATGAAAGACAACTCCATCAGTGTCAAAGGACTCATGCGATACATGAAAGGTCCTGACTTTCCGACAGGTGGAATTGTTGTAAATCAGGATGATCTTCTGAACATTTATGAGACCGGAACAGGAAAGCTTCGACTGAGAGGTAAGGTGGAAGTTGAGAAGATTAAAGGCGGCAAAAAACAGCTCGTCATTACCGAAATTCCGTATACCATGCTTGGAGCAAACATCGGAAAATTCCTGAACGATGTGGCATCCCTTGTGGAAACGAAAAAGACAACGGATATTGTGGATATTTCCAATCAGTCATCCAAAGAAGGAATTCGCATTGTTCTGGAACTGCGAAAAGATGCGGATGTGGAAAATCTCACAAACATGCTTTACAAGAAGACCCGTCTGGAAGATACCTTCGGAGTTAACATGCTCGCCGTAGCAGAGGGAAGACCGGAGACTTTAAGTCTCAAGAAAGTGCTGGAATATCATGTGGACTTCCTCTTTGATCTCACAACAAGAAAGTATCAGACACTTCTTGCTAAAGAACTGGACAAAAAAGAAATTCAGGAAGGTCTCATTAAAGCGTGTGATGTCATTGATCTGATTATCGAGATTCTTCGCGGAAGTAAGAGCAGAGAACAGGTCAAAAAATGTCTCGTGGAAGGAGATACCACCGGAATCCGATTCCGCACGAAGGCAAGTGAGAAGAGAGCGGCAGCTCTTCATTTCACCGAAAAACAGGCAACAGCAATTCTGGAAATGCGTCTCTACCGACTGATCGGACTGGAAATCCAGGCGCTGGAGCAGGAGTATGAGACAACGATGAGTAATATTCGTACTTATAATGATATTCTGAACAATTACGATTCTATGGCGAACGTCATTGTTAAAGATCTGGATCAGATCAAAAAAGAATATGGCACTCCAAGAAAAACAGCCATTGAGAATGCGGCAGAGGCTGTATATGAAGAGAAGAAACAGGAAGCGGTTGAAGTATGCTTCCTTATGGACCGCTTCGGATATATGAAACTCATTGACCGTTCGGCCTACGACCGTAACAAAGAAGCTGCAGACAAAGAGAACCGTTACATCTTTACCTGCATGAATACAGATAAGATCGGAATCTTTACAGACACCGGCAGACTTCATACGGTAAAAGCCCAGGATATCCCTCTTGTGAGATTCCGTGACAAGGGAACACCGGCAGACAACCTCTGCAACTATGACAGTACTGCAGAGCAGATGCTCTATGTGGCACCGATTTCCGCAGTAGAACAGGAAACCATTCTCTTTGTGACAGAGAGCGGCATGTGTAAACTCGTAGAAGGCAAGGAGTTCGTTTCCACGAAGAGAATGATTGCTTCCACCAAACTTGCCGAAAACGACAGACTTATTTTTGTCGGAGCAGCATCCCAAATGGATCAGGTTGTTCTGGAGAGCACCGCAGGAGCCTTCCTTCGATTTGTGAAGCAGGAACTGCCAATAATGAAAAAGACGGCCGTCGGTGTGAAAGGTATGAAATTGAAAGAAGGCGGCATCGCACACGCATATCTTCTTTCCGGTCACCAGGAATACACCATTAACCGCAATGAGAAACCATTCGTCCTCAACAAGGTAAAACTTGGCAAGAAGGGCGGAACCGGGGTTAAACCTCGTTCATAATCATGAAACAGGCACAAAGACCAGAGTGAATACAGATTCGAAGTGACGATAGCGAGGCTTTCGTCAGGACGAACACACTGACAGTGACGAGGACAGGGAAACGAAGATTAACTATTGCATTCCGACAGAAATGGTGCTAAGATAATACCGTAAACATCATAAATTACTAGTGTAAGAGTGGACCGCAGGTTCACTCTTATTTGTTGCATGGAAGAGAAAAGGTTAAAAGCCGACAGCTGTTCCGTGACATTTTCAGAAAGAGGCAGGTGAGAACATGGGAAGACGTGAAACCTACGAAAAACGTGCAGAAGCTCTTCTGACACCAATTGTAGAATCCAAAGGTTTTGAATTGGTAGATGTGGAATTTGTAAAAGAAGCAGGCTGCTGGTATCTCCGGGGATATATCGACAAACCGGACGGAATTACCGTGAATGACTGTGAAGAAGTCAGCAGAGAATTCAATGAGAAGCTGGATGCAGAGGACTTTATCGAAGAAAGCTATATTATGGAGATTAGTTCCCCTGGTCTTGACAGACCATTGAAAAAGGAGAAGGATTTCCAGAGAAGTCTTGGAAAACTGATCGAGATTCGAACCTACAAGCCTCTGGAAAAGCGAAAAGAATTCTGCGGAATCCTCACAGCATACGATGCTGATACCGTGACAATGGACGAGGATGGAACAGAGAGAGTTTTTGCAAAGAAGGAAATTGCGTTGATTCGTCTTGCAGTGATCTTTTAACAGAATCAAAGCGGATTGTGAATATCCGTTTGACTGAAAGAAGAAGCACGAAGAAATCAGTATCTGCGTCAAGTGTTTGACCTTGACCGCATAAGATGGGTGTGACAGAAAACAGGAGGAAAAGAGAAAAAATGAACAGAGAGTTAATTGATGCACTGGATGTTCTTGAAAAAGAGAAAAATATCAGCAAGGACATTCTGCTCGAGGCGATTGAGCAGTCTCTGATCCAGGCATGTAAGAATCACTTCGGCAAAGCTGACAATGTTCAGGTAACCATTAATCGCGAGACCGGAGATTTCAAAGTATACGCAGATCGTACCGTTGTTGAGGTGGTAGAGGATCCGGCGATGGAAATTTCTCTCGTTGAGGCACAGAAGATTAACCTGAAAACCGTTGTGGGAGATGTGATCAAAGTTGAGATTCACTCCAAAGAATTTGGACGTATCGCAACACAGAACGCAAAGAACGTGGTTCTTCAGAAGATTCGCGAGGAAGAACGCAAGGTTCTGTTTGATCAGTACTATGGTATTGAGAAAGATGTTGTAACCGGTATTGTTCAGAGAGTCGTAGGCAAGAATGTCAACATCAACCTCGGAAAAGTAGATGCGATGCTCAGTGAGCAGGAGCAGGTGAAAGGTGAGACCTTTAAACCACTGGAGCATGTGAAAGTGTACATCCTGGAAGTAAAAGACACACCGAAAGGACCACGTATCAATGTTTCCCGTACACATCCGGGTCTCGTAAAACGCCTCTTCGAGTCTGAGGTTGCAGAGGTAAGAGATGGTACTGTGGAGATCAAGTGTATTGCCCGTGAGGCAGGATCCCGTACAAAGATCGCTGTATGGAGCAACGATCCGGATGTAGATCCGGTAGGTGCATGCGTAGGTATGAATGGTATTCGTGTAAATGCCATTGTATCTGAGCTTCGCGGAGAGAAGATCGACATTATCAACTGGGATGAGAATCCGGCGATTCTCATCGAGAATGCATTAAGCCCTGCAAAAGTTATCGCAGTTATGGCAGATCCGGATGAAAAGACTGCACTGGTAGTCGTTCCGGATTATCAGCTGTCTCTTGCAATTGGTAAAGAGGGACAGAATGCACGTCTTGCAGCACGTCTTACCGGATTCAAGATTGATATTAAGAGTGAGACACAGGCAAGAGAGTCCGGAGACTTCTACGAGTACGATGAGGAAGAGTACGACGAAGATGAGTTTGAGGACGGCGAAGAGATCGATTTCCAGGAGACTTCTGAAGAAGCGGTAGAGGAAGTGCTTGAGGAAGAGGATGCTTTTGAAGCGCAAGCGGAGGAAGAATGAAAGCACAATCCAAAGTTCCAATGAGACAGTGCATTGGATGCAGAGAAATGAAGAGCAAAAAAGAGATGATTCGTGTCCTGAAAACCGCAGAAGATGAGATTATGCTGGATGCAACCGGCAAAAAGAACGGACGTGGAGCGTATCTGTGCTTTTCAAGAGAGTGTCTGGACAAGGCCATCAAAAGTCATGGACTGGAGCGCTCATTGAAAGCATCCATTCCGGAACAGGTTTACGAGATTCTCAAGAAGGAGTTTGAGCAGATTGAACAACAATAAGGTTTTATCTCTGGTAGGTCTGGCAACCAAAGCAGGCAAAACAGTGAGTGGCGAATTTTCCACGGAAAAGGCTGTTAAGAGCGGTCGTGCATGGCTGGTGCTCTGTGCAGGTGATGCTTCAGAGAATACCAAAAAGAAATTTCGAAATATGTGTACTTTTTACGAAGTACCATTCTATGAGACGGCAGATAAGGCGCTGCTTGGACAGGCTATGGGACAGGAGTTCCGTGCATGCCTCGCAGTTCGAGATGCAAATTTTGCCGGAGCAATCGAAAAGCTTCTGAAAGAATCTGCTGAATAAAGGCAAGAATACAGAAAGTTAATGTAACTTTTGTTACATGTGATCAGTTGCAAATAAGTGCGTTACAGCATCGAGGAAAGGAGCAATTTAAGAACTTGGAGACTCCAAATACAGAAGAAAAGAAAGTAATGACAAACGGCGAAAATAAAGAAGAGCCAAAAAAGAAAAAAAATATTATCCGTGTATATCATGCACAGAACGCCAGCGACGGCGGTAAGAAGAGAAAACCGGCTGCAGGGGAGAAGAAACCGAGAACTGCAGGTACCGGTCAGAGACGTCCTACAGCA
>JAUNAE010000240.1:3739-5934 GCA_030527765.1 Eubacteriales bacterium | reverse complement strand
TATCGCAATGACAAATTTCAGTATATCGAGCTGATGTCTTAGATAATGAAATTGAAATTTTATACCACGGGTAGAATTTACATCTCGCGAAAATCGTGATATTCTATCGGCAGAAAGAAAAAGCGGTCCGCTGGGACCAGAAAGGAAAAAGACATGGCAGCAATTATTCGTTTTTATAGTCTGAATAGTGAACATCTTTATGCACAGCTCGATAAAAAAGAACTGGGCAAACTTTGCGCGTGCTCATTTAAGGATAAGTCTGAACGGATAAATTGTGTTGAAGGACCAGGATGCAGGTGAAGAAGGCATACTGGAAATAGATAAACATGCTTTAGCGTACCGCTTACCTTAGATGATCTGGGTGAGCGGTATTTTTTTATGCTCCGTTAACTCAATTGGTAGAGTAACCGGCTTTTAACCAGTAGGTTGCAGGTTCAAGTCCTGTACGGAGTATTATGCACGAGTGGCGGAATGGTAGACGCACCTGACTTAGGATCAGACGCAGGAATGCGTGAGAGTTCGAGTCTCTCCTCGTGTACTAAGGTTCAATGTGAGAAAGGAGGTTCCAATGTTAGAGATTAAAGGAAAAGTCAATACAGCCATCTGTTATGCGAAAGTAATTGAAGACGAAGCCATAGAGCAGATTCGCAGAATGTGTGATTATCCGATGACTGCAGGCAGCAGAATCCGTATCATGCCCGATGTTCATGCAGGAAAGGGTTGCACGATCGGAACTACTATGACCATTACAGATAAGGTTGTACCTAATGTTGTTGGTGTAGATATTGGCTGTGGTATGTACACAGTCAATCTTGGGAAAGTAGATATTGATTTTGAGAAGCTTGATGAAGCCTGTCATTTTATCCCATCTGGAATGAATGTCTGGGAAGGACGTCAGGAAAGATTTGATCTGACTGAACTCAGATGCTATCGAAGCCTTAAAGATACCAGAAGATTGGAAAGATCCCTGGGCAGCCTTGGTGGAGGTAATCATTTTTTTGAAGTTGATGTGGCTCAGGATGGAACCAAATATCTGGTTATTCATTCAGGCAGTAGAAATCTTGGCAAGCAGGTAGCGGAGCTGTATCAGAAGCTGGCAGTAGATATTGACCGTGGTTATGGTGAGTACTTCGAGAAGAGAGATGAGATCATCAGAACTTACAAGGAGCAGGGAAGAAGAAAGGAAATCCAGGCTGCACTGAAAGAACTCCACTTCGAGGTTTACGAAGGACAGCCTTCCATGCCAGCAGATCTTTGCTATCTGTCCGGAAAATATCTTGAGGATTATCTGCATGATGTAGAGATCTGTCAGAGATTTGCCCGTAGAAGCAGAGAAAAAATGGCAGAGATTATTCTGGAAAGAACCGGTATGACCGGCGGAGAGGCATTCCATACGATTCATAATTATATCGATACAGAAGAAATGATTTTAAGAAAGGGCGCAATAGCTGCCCATGCTGGAGAAAAAGTGCTGATTCCGATCAATATGAGAGATGGAAGTGTTCTCGCGGTTGGTAAGGGCAATCCTGAGTGGAATTATTCTGCACCTCATGGAGCAGGAAGAATTATGTCCAGAACCAAAGCGAAAAATGAGCTTAGCCTGGACGAGTACAGAAAAGCAATGGCAGGAGTTTATACAACTTCTGTTAATGAATACACATTGGACGAGGCACCTATGGCCTACAAATCACTGGAAGATATCATCGATGTGATCCGTGAGTCCGTAGATGTCATTGATGTAATGAAACCTATTTATAATTTTAAGGCATCCGACTAGCTCTGCGCCGGTCGGAAGGCCGGAAAGAGAGGAAAAGATGTATGCAATGCCAACCATCGATATGGTGGCAACGGGAAAGAATATTGAGAGATTGAGAAAGAATGCCGGAATTTCTGTGAGAGATCTGCAGAATGTATTTGGATTTGGAACTCCGCAGGCAATTTACAAGTGGCAGCACGGAAATGCAATGCCAACTATCGACAATCTGGTCGTATTGGCTGATGTGCTGCAGGTAAGAATTGACGATATTCTTGTCGTTGACAGAAATGTTCAGGCGAGATTCAGCGCCTAAAAAATAAAAGAGCGGATTCATTAAACCGGATCCGCATATGGTTCCCTGGTCTAAAGGTTAGGACACAGCCCTTTCAAGGCTGGAATGCTCGGTTCAAGTCCGGCGGGAATCACTGTGGCTATAGTA
>JAUNAE010000240.1:0-3639 GCA_030527765.1 Eubacteriales bacterium | reverse complement strand
TTAATAGAGAGGTATTGGAAATGAGTTTAACAAATACAAGTAAATTTATCAGTCTGATCTTAAGACATAAGCCGGAAACGATTGGCATCTCCCTAGATGAACATGGTTGGGCCAGTGTTTCAGAATTGCTTGAAGGAATTTCAAAGAAACAGTATATCGATATGGCGATGCTCGAGAAGATTGTCGCTACGGATAGTAAGCAGCGATACTCTTTCAACGAAGATAAGACTTTGATCAGAGCAAATCAGGGACATTCCATTCCTGTAGATGTCGAATTGCCAGTGAAGAAACCGCCGGTTATCCTGTACCATGGAACAGGCGAAAAGTATGTGTCATCTATTGATGAGCAGGGGCTGATTCCGAAGAGTCGCATCTATGTTCATTTGTCTGGGGACGAAGGCACAGCCAGGGTTGTCGGCGCGAGACATGGAAAAACAGTTATCTATGAGATTCATGCCAGCCAGATGTACAATGATGGCTATGTATTTTATCAGTCTGTTAACGGTGTATGGCTTACGAAATCAGTGTCAGTTAAGTATATGAAGAAATTATAATGGTAACGGCTGAGGGTTCCCGGCCGGAGAAAAGGAGACATTTATGGACAAGTTTATTCCTGTCAGTAAAATGACAAAGAAACAGCAGAAGGAGTATTACTCCAAACACAGAAGTACCTGGAATGGATTAAATCCTGTGACCAGGACGGTACCAAATGGCAAAAGCTACAACAGAAATAAGCAGAAGCAGGAAGATTGCAGGAGCGGCAGATTGTCTCGTTATGATAGAGATGACTGCCGCTTTTTTCATGACCTGCATTCAGCAATCATAAATATATAAATATGATTGAAATTTGATGGCTGAACAGAATGGTTGGGAAGCCTTGAATATACTGAAAAATATTGATATTATCCAAATTGTAATTCAGCAATTAAGTTCGAACGAGCAATGCATATTATCAAGAACTGATCAGCTTGTGAGTATGCAGAAAGGATGATATATGAAAAACGTAGGTATTGCTATCGAGTATAAAGATGGTAGAAGCACCATATTAAATCTCGAAAAGAAGATGGAATATGAGACTGGAGAAATCCTTTGTGAGATTTTCGCAGGTAACGCTTTATATATTATGAGAGATAAAGCACGAGTATATCCATTTTACTTTCCAGATGGAGATGCACCGATTACACAGGACAACGTGGACAATGGGGAAAAATTTGTTGTATGTGGACTTCTGAATGATATTGATGAAGAACCTGTTGCCGCTCAATTGGCAGCAAGTTTGTTTTATAGAACAGTAGAAAAGCATCGTGTTATTATCGGTAGATCACAGGAAGAACTTGACGAGTACGTTAAGGAAAGAAACGCGGCCGTTTTGCAAGATGGAAGAAGCGAGTATATTAGAGAAGTACTTCAGTTACGAAACATGCATGGATTTTTGGTTCTTTGCTATGCGGAATATTTGGCGACAGTCTTAGACAGCTTTAGATTTTTTACATCATTGGCTGCAGTTCTATCTGGAACAGGGAGTACATTTGATAAAGAGCAGACGGAGTGGTTAAATGAAATCCTGTCAGATTATCGTAAGCTTGATGGAATAGAAGCAAGAATCAGATATGATGCAACTGAGAAATCGTATGGGTTTGTATATACTTTTGATGATCCTCTTTCTTTGGTAGTATTTGAGTATGTGCAGATGCAATTACGAGGGACAAAGCTAATGAAGTGCCAGAATCCAGAGTGTCAAAGATTTTTTATAGCTAAGAGAAAGACAGCTATGTACTGTAATTATCCATCGCCACAAGATGAAGCTCGTAGCTGTAAACAAGTATATCCGCAGATTACCAGTCAGAAGAAACGAAGTGGTGATGAGGCTAGGAAGGCTTACAGAACCGTTCAGTCAAGACTGTTACATCGGAGAAGTGCAAATCCAGATTTGGAAAAATATGAGATAGCTGCAGAAAAATTAAAAGCAGAATATAAAGAAAAAAAGGTTGCATTAGATAGCGGAGCCATTACTCTTAAAGAATTCAAAGAATGGCTCAACACATATAAGTAAAGGAGAATAATACAATGGAAGCAGTAGCAAATATTTTTACCGGTAAAGGTGGTACTATCAGAATGATCGTTGCAGGTCTTATTGTGCTTGGATTTGCTGATCTAGTGATCGAGAATAATTATCAGTTTTCAGGATCAAGAGGAAATGATTCGGTTTCTTTAAAACCATCGAATTATCCTGAGGCCAATAAAGTGGCACAAGGTTCTGGAGATGAGATTAAGGATGTACCTCAAAATATAACAGAACACGAAACGGTAATTTCTTCAGAACAATAGAAAATATATAAGCGTAGCAGAAATAATCGATTGCAGCAAGCTCTACCGGCTAACCCCGGTAGGGCTTCTTTTTTTACCCTTCTTTCGGTCCGTTCGGGCCAAGACTTCCACAAATTTCAAAAAAATAAAAATTTTTCGCGTTTTACCCCTAAACACTTTCCGACTTTTTTGTATTTAGAAGCTGAGAAGGCTAGAGATCAAAAAACAGCCTTTGAAGCACCTTGAAAACTGAATGAGCTTGCCAGTCCGTCGGGACCCAGACAGATGGGTTACCGGATAAGTCCAAGGATAATCGATCCGAGGATGAAAAGAAACAGAGGTTTGCATTTAAGCATCGCTACGGCGATGGCTTTCTGTGTGAAGCAGCGAACTTACAATGAGACTCCCGAATGATGTCGGCCAGGATGAGTGAGGTTCCTGGAGACCATACACGATATGGCTGAGGCTGCCTGCAATGGCGCTAACGGACTGGGTGTTCCCTGAGATGGGATACACGCGTAAACAAGACAAACGAGCACTGTTTAGTAAATAAAATGATTGCCCCGGAGCAATCTGGGGCATCTGACAATAGAAGTCGTGTGGCAGAGCGGATCGTTACGATTTTGGTTCTGCCACATTCTTGTGTTGCCAGAAGGCAATCAAAGAAAGGAGAAGCAGTTATGCGACCATGTTTAAAAGCAAGAGATATTAAGAAAGAAGTCAAAGCCAATCTTCCGGTGATTGATCCGGTTATCTTCAGAGAGCATTTTTGTACCGATTGTCCGTATTATGCCGGACGATATGAGAAGGAACCGCGATGTATGCAGAAGCAGTGTGCCTGGGATGATGAGGCTGAATTGTTCTCACCGGCGCTGCAGGAGTTGCTTCCTATCTTCGAAGCGGAGTTTCAGAAGGCTGAGGATAAATATCTTGAAGCAAAACGAAAAAGAGATGTGCTCATTTCAATGTTCAAACAGGAGATGCAGGAAATCAAACGAAGAAAGGACCCCTGTTACGAATGCCCATATGGAAAGGTTCATCCCTGCATCGGATTTTGCTACAAACAGATGACTGCGAATCCGGTTGAATAAGGGAAGGAGAAGTCACATATGAATATCGTTACTTTAATGGGGCGCCTGACACGCGATCCCAGCTACAATGAAGTCCAGAATGAAAAGGGAGTACACAAGATCGTATCCTTTTATCTGGCCGTTCCGAGAAATTTCGGTTCGGAAGTCAATTATATCAAGGTAACAGCCTTTGGAAAGCAGGCAGAATTTGCCAGAGATTATCTGAAGAAGGGCAAACGAGTTGCTGTTGTTGGTGAACTGA
>JAUNAE010000239.1:3076-5989 GCA_030527765.1 Eubacteriales bacterium | reverse complement strand
GAATCCAACTTAATTTTCAAAAAAAATTGTCTTGACAATGGGGTGCACTTTAGTCGTACTCAGTTCCAAAACGCTGCTGACCACTTCAGGCGAGATGCTTTTGCCCTGAAGATCAGGTGTATCACCTCGAATAATCACATATGGATATTCTGATTCAAATAGTTCACTATGCTCTTCCCAGAACTGTTCAAAGTCAAATTTTCTGTTCGGTGTCGTCTTCAGCCAATTAAGTAAAGAATCTATTTCTTCACTTTTGACTGTCGGTTCTTCCAATTCATTCTTCAGAATAATTCTTACATCTGATTCCGATACCCCTGCATTAGCAAATGCAACCTTTATCTCATTGTAATCAGACTCTGTACCAACAATGTACAGATCAAAATCATATCCGTTCATTTCGTCATAGAAAATCTGAGGAACCTTTGTAACCCAGTCCTTTAACGGCAATCGATCATATTTTTCAATCAGACTGTTAATTCTCGGTTTCTGTCCATTAAATTGCACATCTGTCGTAAGCAGATATGGATTATGATTTAATTCAGCAAATACCATGTCATCCCCTTATATTACTGTTCCTGTTTTGTAAGATAATTTACAGGCACGTGCTTTGTCAGCCAAACTCCATTTACAGATAGATAGAAATCATATCCATCTCGGTGCATCTTCTCTGCATCCACCTGATAGTTAACCGGCTTTCCATGCCTGCTGCCGACTTTCCTTGCAGTATCCTCATCCTTTGAGAGATGAACATACAGTCTTGATTTCGGAATTAATCCCTGTTCATCGATGGAAGCAGTGTACTTCTCTGCTGTCCCGTGATAGAGAACTGCCGGCGGCAAAATCTTTTTAAGCTCCACATCCACCGGAATAGAGTGACCCTGATTTGCTCGGATCAGCGTCTTATCTTCATTGAATGAATAACGCTGCTTCTGATCTTCTGCTACGATTTTCTCCAACAGTTCCATATCAAACGGTTGTGTCTTTGCAATTCCAGCAATAAGTTCATCAACATTCGCCCAACCGTGTTCGTCTAGTTCAATACCGATTACCTCCGGTTTGTGCCGAAGAATCAGACTGATGAATTTGCTGGTCTCTTTTTCTGTACGCAATAGTATCACCTAACTTTTCAAAATCCAAATGTATCATACTCTGCCTGTGCTTCCAGCATGCTTGACCGACTGTATACGCACAAAAGCATCTGAACATCATAGCTGGGGTAGTCCCGAACAAATATTGTGCTCATTTTACTCTCCTTCTTTTAGACTTGATTCCATTCCTTCAATCAAATCAAACAGATTTTCATAGATCTATTTTCCGGGAATACATCTGCCACACCATTTGCAACCACCGCAGCTATCCCGTCGTTCACATCTTGCACATTTCGGCTGAACTTTATAGTCTTCCGGATTTACTGGAGGATACTGCAATCCGGAGCGAAGCGCCTGTACACGATGATAAGCTTTGGGTAGGTGATATTCTCTTCCGTCCATAATAAAAACATTTCCGGTTCCATAGAATCGAAATGGTATCTGATATTTCGCACATTGATCATGCAGGGATTTCACCCATTCATAATGCAGAGGCCGGTACCCATCATAATTCTCCCCTTCGCAAAGGACAGATTTGATCTGACCATCTTCCAGATATTTCTCAATCTCAACCGGTCCGATAAATGGTGCCACCATAAGCCCTTTATACTTTGCCGGAATATCCAGCAATATCGGGATCCTCTCATCCGCTCGCTTCTGATTCTCACAGGTAATGTTTAATTCCACATTATCCCATCCGTCTAACCAATCCCAGGGTAGATGATCCCTGATTCGTTCTGCTCGTTTTGTCAGCAGAAAAAAGGTGACATCCGGACGTTGTCTTATGATATCCCAAACCTCTTCTCGCCATGGATCTGCTTCTTCTAAGAAAAAATCACTAGTCATACAGACTCTGACTGAACTACCGGATGGGATTTTGAACTCACCCGATCTGGTCTTAGAAAGCGGAAATTTAAAATTTGTCTTGGTTTTATAGATGTCCGCACCATTCTTATCTCTTTTTGCATCGAGATAATACATGTAACAATGATCGCAGCCTTCACTGTACTTCCTGCAGCCGTGCCATGGATTCCAAATGGTATCTAACGGCAATACTTCTCTATCTCCCAATTGTTTCCTCCCATCACGAAGATTATATTCAGCAAATGAATATTCCTCCTCAAGACCTTTTATCTTTTGGTTCCATCTCCATTGAAATTTCTTTGATAATAGTAGTGAGATTCTCTTCAAAGTGGAATTTATCGATAGACGATTGGTCTGTTTTCGGATAAGCTTTTTCCTATATCAATATTGTATCAATTGTCTCAAGTACATCAGCGTAAACACTTTCTGTATCTTCATCAAAAAGAACCCATTCCACCAGATCGAATGCACCTGGATGATTTTTCACAAAATTACTGACCGTTCGAACTGCAATTTCTGCAGCCTGGTCCTTCGGATAGGAATATATTCCTGTTGAAATGGATGGAAATGCAATTCTGCGAATCCCATTTTTCATAGCGACTTCCAGCGATTTTTTATAGCAGGATGATAATAATTCTGCTTCCTGATGATCTCCACCACGCCAAATCGGTCCAACCGTATGTATGATATATTGGCAAGGCAAACGATATCCTTTTGTCAGCTTGGCATCTCCGGTATCGCAACCACCAAGTGTTCTACATTCATTCAAAAGTTTCGGACCAGCGGCGCGATGAATGGCACCATCTACACCACCGCCGCCAAGAAGTCTCTCATTGGCAGCATTTACGATCGCATCGACATCATCTATCTTTGTAATATCTCCGCGAACAGTACGAAGTTCTGTCTGAATCTTTGACGAATGTCCTCCACCGAACTCTTCTCGAAGCTCCATAAGAATTCT
>JAUNAE010000239.1:0-3066 GCA_030527765.1 Eubacteriales bacterium | reverse complement strand
GTTTTTACCTGGCCATTCCTCCGGATCAAGATCAGAAGCTGTCTTTGCATCCAATCCTATTCCCCAGATCTGATCAAAAGGACTTGCCTCTGCCAGTATGCTGTCTCCCGTTGCTAACAGGTTGTTTTTCAAATTGGGATTCTGCTCATACTTCGCTCGATTCGCAGTCTTTACAATTTCATAGCACGCTCCATTCCATACTTTACTGTCAAACGGAGTCACCTTTTTTCCAAGTGCTTTACAATCGGCCGGCGTATTTGCACGGAGAATTGCTGTGTAATTGTCTGCATCATGAAACAACTTCGCCTTCTGAGCCATCATGTATTGCTCTACACAAAAATATTTGAAATCTTCAATTACAAAATCGCTTAGATACCAGTTGCTAAAGCAGCCATTCTCTTCATTATCTTTCCAGAAAAACGTGTATTCCTGCATTGTTGGTTTCTCGATGAAGCGGTGCATTTCCATGTATTTTGCAATCCATGCCGGATCTGAATAGTGACTGTATTCACTCATCGTGCAACCGTGACAAAGGTCATCAGCCATTTCCAAAATCACATCATGAAGTTCCAGATTCTCTTTCCACTTATCTTCAATAGCTTCATATCCCACAAGAGCACCAACAATATTCCCGGTTACAGCACCTGTCGAATCGCTGTCTCCTTTATGATTGACGGCTGCAGTCATAGCTGTAGAAAAATCCGTGCTATATTTCAAAGAACAATAAATGGCAATAACAAGTGTCTCTTCTGCCACCCATCCTTCACCAAGACGATGAATATTATCGAGATCATCCTCATCATTCTCGGACAAATCTATAGCTAGATTGATGATACGAATAAGTTCATCCAGGTGAGCATCACCTGCAAAAATTTCTGCCACGGTATCTCGTGCTTCTTCAACAATATCCTTTAATTCACTGTGCTTTCCATCCATCAGTATTCTACTAATGATATGAGAAAGAACTGCTGCGGGCATGTATCCAAGAGAATGTCCATGCGTGATTGCTGCAATCTGAGCCGCTTCCATATCCAGTTTCTCCAGACTGCCGTGATAGCTTTTTCCCGGACGATAGCGTAGTGCCACGGGTGCAACACGCATAATACCACCACACCCCTTGCTGTTATTCACCGGATTCCTTACATAATCCTCAGAATTATGATTCATATTACTGAGTGCAGAGAGGCAGGTTCCTCCCGGTGCACGTCGTTCAAACAGTTCCGGAATATCAAGAAGCCAGGATGTGCCGCCACCAGAATATCTCTCATAACGATCTACTTCCTTGAAGGAATGTGTCTGCGTCAGATACCAATCCTTATATGCCATGGCGACATAGCCTCTCGGATAGCCTTGAATCCCTCGCATTGCACCTCTGGTATCTCCTACCAGAAGTCCATTCGCAGTAAAGAGTGTCATCTGCGTATCATCCGAAATGATTGCTTTTCCACCTGTCAACTCATAGGATGTAATTCCTTTTGATCCATATTTTTGGAAGATTCCACCTTCGCCTGAAAACTCAATCGCATATCCCAGTGCATCACCAACTGCTCCGCCAATCAAGCTTCCCCGAATCTGATCCAGATCAGACTCCATGATCTCTTTTTGCTGAAGAGCTGCATCCACTTCCTTTGCATTTTCCTCACGATAAAAATCCTGGAAATTCCTCGAGAATTCCTTAAAATTATACTGATCTGCAGTTCGATCCAGCACTGCGAAATCAATGCGACGGAACATATCCTTTAGTAACATTCCGTCATAATTGAAATCCTTCATAGCCCGGTAAAACAGATCTGAAACCACACGTGCATCATTTCGGAACGCTCCGCAGCCAAAGGCTCCAAGCACCAGTATCTTATATCCCAGAAATGCAGCCAGCTTCAGCATTCCGGTTATTCGCTTATACACTATCTGCTCGTACTGTTCCTGCGTCATTCCCTCCATGCCATTGCGAAGCATCGGAGCAGCACAAGTCATCACAGAAACAACCGTTGTCTCATCTAAGAGATTACCATTTTCATCTTTGATGATCTCCACATTGGGTGTAATGATAATGGAATCTGATCCCATATATGTATGCAAGGAATCATTGTAATCGTAATATTCTTTGGCAGTTCTCCCCTCCAGTGAAATTAGCAGTGAACTCTTTCTGCAAAGGTCTTCTTCCTGGGCATTTGCCCCTCTTCGAACACCACCTCCCGGATGTACCGGATTAGCAAGATTCAGTACTAATACTCGCTGTTCATCTTTTTCAGAAAGCAGAAAAGAAGCAGATTCCGCTCTTTTCCGTGCAAGGGAATAAGAATCCATGTTCTCACAGCCAACACCAACCCGGCCTATAACATGAACATGCGAAATGTCCTTACTATTACAAATTTTCTCCACTGCCTCAGGAAGATACACCGTACACTCCTGCATCTGTTGCTTTGTAAGTTTCAGATCCACTCTCTTACCAGAATCTGTAACATAATATCCTTTTTCGAAAATCCCCAGCGTATCGTTAAGGATTGCTATATTGTTCTCTCTCATAATCGACACCTCCTCTTGTACTCTGGAGAAATTATATCTTTAATGAACGGTAGAATGGTCGCTCCACAGGCGACTTCTTTGGTTCTTAAAGGAATCGATACACATCAAAAACCTTTCTTAGAATAATAACTACTAAATACCCTCAAGATATTCACTGTCTGCAAACAAATCGCTACCGATAATCATTTTTCCCGGATCACTTCATATACAAAATCAAAAAATAATGTATCGTATGCCATTGCTGCTGATAATGCGATCAACTTCTGAGAAGCTACATCACTTTCCATGAAGATTTTCTTTCGGCTGTACCACCGTATTGTTTTCATCCGGAATAATTTCCAGAATATCATCAATGGAACAGTTCATATTTACACAGATTTTTTCGATGACTTCCATAGTCACGTTCTCACCGTTGGCAAGCTTGCTGACAGTAGCAGCACTGATGCCCGCCGCTTCGCGGAAATCCTTCTTCTTCATATCTCGATCAAGTGACATGCTCCCACTACTTAATGCTCCGCATTTGAAGTAGGGGCTTCCTGC
>JAUNAE010000238.1 GCA_030527765.1 Eubacteriales bacterium | reverse complement strand
AGCCGATGGCTCGTTTTAATTTTTCAATTTACACCATTATACGGACTTTATCAGAGAATATCGGAGTTTACACCGCAACATAGAGAAAAATAAAAAAGGCGTTTTTGGGAAAATGGCAGATATAGCGAAATGTGGCTTAAAATAAGGCTTTTTCGCATGTATGGCAGTTCCCAGAAATCCGTTTTTGGGAAGTTTCAAAAATGGGAAAATCATTTTTGGGAAGATATTTTTCGATTTGGGAATGTTTTTGGGGAGCTGGTTTTGATAAGAATGCAGAAAAGAGGTGCGCTATGCGTAAGAAAGGTTACAAGGGCAGATGTGAAAAGAGACAGCTTGCCAAATGTCCGGAGGTATGCCGGACGTATGATGAGATTCAGAACGTCTATGCGGATGTTCTGCAAGCCAACGAGAATATCAGCGAAATCCGCTGTAATGTTTTGTTGGATGGATTGGAATTGGGAGCCTATACTTCTGATTTTGTCTGTGTGAAGTCAGATGGTGATTTGCTGGTTCGTGAATGTGTTTCCCGAAAGTTTCTGATGAAACCAATGACAGTAAAATTGCTGGATGCATCCAGAGAATATTGGCTTCGCAGAGGTGTGACAGATTGGATGGTGGTAACGAATGAAGAATAAGATTTTGAAGAAAGATGATAATGTTCTTCGGGTGTTATGTGTTAAGGGTGAAGCAATGCTGGTTATTGATTGCATCAAAAGAACTATGCCCCGGTGGGTGGATTCTGCTGCCACAGACGGTTATCAGGAGTGTACAGAAATTGAATTATTAATTTTAACTTCTATGCAGCTCCTAGATACCGAGACTATGGATGCCGGAAGCATAATTTACATGCATAAGCATTACACGATGATTGCCGGACTGCTGCCATTTATCGGAGATGAGAAACAACGTTCTATTCTGATAGATGCCATATCCAAAGAACTGAATGTGGGAAAACAGACGATAAGAAAAACACTATGCCTGTATTTGGTTTATCAGAATATGGCAGCATTGGCTCCAAAGCAAAGAAATGATGAGCATGAGCTGACTGCTGATGAGAAAAATATGAGGTGGGCGTTAAATAAGTTCTTCTATAACAAGAATAAAAATAGTTTGCATACTGCTTATACTTTGATGCTGAAAGAAAAGTATTGTGATGCATCCGGGGTTCTGCTGTCGGAGCATCCAACTATTCATCAGTTCAAGTATTTTTACCGCAAACATAAAAATATGCAGACATTTTATATATCCAGAGATGGATTGAAGAACTACCAGAGAAATAATCGTCCTCTTCTGGGTGATGGCATTCAAGAATTTGCTTCTAATGTTGGTATCGGTATGCTGGATGCGACTATCTGTGATATTTACCTTGTGGATGATGCTGGGAATGTTGTTGGCAGACCGATTCTTGTGGCTTGCATTGATGCATATAGCAGTTTGTGTATGGGCTACTCTCTTCTTTGGGAAGGTGGCGTTTATAGTCTCAGGAATCTGATGCTGAATGTCATAGCAGATAAGGTGGCATGGTGTAAGAAGTTCGGAATCCTGATTTCGGAAACCAATTGGAACAGCGATAAATTGCCGGGGACATTGGTGACAGATATGGGTTCGGAATATAAATCTGAGAATTTTGAACAGATATCTGAACTGGGTGTGACGATTATCAATCTTCCGGCATATCGTCCGGAATTAAAGGGGTCGGTGGAGAAGTTCTTTGATTTGATTCAAGATACCTTTAAACCACTGCTAAAAGGCAAGGGTGTTATTGAGCCTGATTATCAGGAGCGTGGAGCGCATGACTATCGTAAAGATGCCTGTCTGACTATGGATGATTTTGAAAAAATAATTTTAAGATGCATCGTCTACTATAATTCAGAGCGTATTATCGAAAACTATCCATATACAGATGCAATGGTGACAGCAGAAATCAAACCATATGCAGCAGACATTTTTACATGGGGATCGGCGGAGATCGGGTGCGATTTGATAGAAGTAAGCAGCAAAAAAATGATTCTTACATTGCTTCCAAGAGCCAAAGGGAAATTCAGCCGTTTCGGTTTACGTGTTAATAAGATGAGATATCATTGCGATGGATATACAGAGCATTATTTAAAAGGGACTGCTGCCACTGTTGCTTATAATCCGGATGATGTGAATACGGTGTGGCTGATAGAAAACGGTGAATATGTTGCATTTCAGCTGATAGAATCCAGATACAAAGGTAAGTCGTTAGAGGGTGTTGAACAGCTACAGAGCGGTCAGAAAAGCATTGTAAAAGGCGTTGTGAGTGACAATCTGCAAGCCCAGATAAATCTTGCAAAGCATATTCAAACCATAGCAAATAAGGCTTCTACAGGCTCAGATACGAACATAAAGGACATCAGAAATACAAGAAAACGTGAGCAAAATAAAACTCATACAGATTTTATGAAGGGCGGTGAGAATCATGAATAAGCTGTCGGAAATCGTAAAAGCTATGCCGGAGATGCTGGCTGGAAGTGATTTGATAGAAGCCCTTATGGTTCTTCCGGATTATGACGTATCTGTTTTATCTGAAAATGCAGCTATTCGTTTGATGGCATTGGCTGACGTATATAGAGTTTATATTCCATCACAAATGTCATTGGAAATATACAGCAAGCTATATCTGGCATTGCTCCGTTCCTTGCAGAAAAAAGGAACAAGACTGGCTATTCAGCAGCAGAATGAGAATCGTAAAGCCATATTGAATCAGAACTATACAGGTATCATGGGTGGTTCCGATTCCTTTACAATCATTGGTGCATCCGGTATTGGTAAGTCCTCTGCCATTTCCAGAGCCATAGAGCTGATAGCTGGGAATCAGGTGATTGAAGTGAATCATCCACATACAATGATTATTCCGGTAATGGTGGTACAGTGTCCGTTTGATTCATCAGTAAAAGGACTGCTGCTTGAAATACTACGAAAAGTTGATGAGGTGCTGGAGAGTAATTTCTATTCCAATGCTGTCAGGGCAAGGGCAACTACAGATATGCTGATTGGTTCTGTCAGTCAGGTGGCACTAAACCACATAGGACTTCTGATTGTTGATGAGATTCAAAATGTGGTCAACAGCAAACAAGGGAAATCACTGGTTGGTATGCTGACTCAGCTTATCAATAATAGTGGCATATCTATTTGTATGGTAGGTACACCGGAAAGTGCAGTCTTTTTTGAACAGGCAATGCAGCTTGCAAGACGTTCTTTGGGATTGTCCTATGGGGCAATGGAATATGGTGATGATTTTTACGAGACATGCCGTATCCTTTTTAAATATCAATTTTTAAAAAATCCAACAGAGATAACAGATGGCATTGTGGCATGGTTGTATGAGCATTCAGCTGGAGTCATTTCTGTGGTAGTTTCTCTGATACATGATGCACAGGAAATAGCGATATTATCCGGAAAAGAAACACTGGATTTAGCAGTGATGGATGAAGCCTATAGAAAAAGGTTGTCATTACTGCATGGTTATCTGGAAGCATCACATAAGCCGTTAAAGCAAAGTACAACTGCTGCCCCAAAAGAAATTGTCAGTGATCGGGAGGAATCAGAAGTGGATATTGATTTTACGATTGCAGCATTGGCAGCCAAAGCAAAAGAGGAATCGTTGGATATGATATCTCTTTTAAAGACTCATCACATGATAGAGGTGATTTCCGTATGATTATTTACTTTCCAGAATTTTATGATGATGAATTGGTGTACAGTTTGCTTTCCAGATATCATGTGAAATCAGGCTCTCTGGCATATATCTATACTGCTGAGATGATTTACAAATGGAAACATACGAAACCGGATATTGAATTTCTTAATCAAATGACAGAGGAAGCATATGGTTTGCTTACAAGAACGAAAAACATAGAAGCAGTTATTGAGAAGCATACCATGTTCCCATATTACGCAAGGTTTGTGTCTGCTGAGAAAAAGCGTCTGGCAATGCATTCACTGATGGAGCAAGAAGGAAATCTGAAATCCATCATAAATTTGGAATATCGAACCAGCGATAATCAAAGATATCTTAGGTACTGTCCTATATGTGCTGCCGAAGATAGAAAACAATATGGGGAAACCTACTGGCATAGAATCCATCAAATCAAAGGACTTCGTATTTGTGCAAAGCATAAGTGCTTTTTGCAGAACAGTGATGTATTGATGCGTAGAAAAGAAAAGCCACAGCTGACTGCTGCCGAAAGTATTGTTCCTTATGATTCAGAGATTTTATATTGCGATTCGGATAGAGAATTACAGCTTGCCAGATATGTGACAGAGGTATTCCATAGCCGGATAGATATTAATGCGAACGTGGAAATAGGCAAGTATTTACGACAGCAATTATCGAATGATTATAAATCAGAATCAAAGCTGCAAAAGTATATCTCAAAGATATTTGAAGATTACAGAGCTTTTTACAAAGATATCCCAGAGTATATGCTTTTGCCCTTGCCACAGCTGCAAAAGATTTTTAATGGGGATGTGACTCGTTGTTTTGATATCTGTCAGCTGGCATTGTTTGAGGGAATATCGGTGAAAGATATTATCTCTCCCACAGTAATAGATAAATCAACAAATCACATTTATCAGATGATTGCGGATAGATTTGGTTACGACTATGACATGGTGGCAGAGATCGGGGATGCGGTTATCAGGGAATATCAAAAAGAGAATCGTATTCAGAAAAGATGTGGTGCGGTCAGTCTGGCATGGGAGCAGATGGATAAGGAGCTGCTGCCAGAAGTTAAAATTAATTGTTTAAAAATATATAAGGGTGATGGAGGGCGTCCACATAAAGTGACAATGCAAGCGGTGAAAAAAATGATGAATCTACCGGAAAAAAGATTAGATAAGCTGCCAATGTGTAAGGCTGAGATAATGAGCTACAAAGAGTCTCAAAAACAGTATTGGGCGAGAGAAGTTGTGTGGGCTTATCAGAAGTTGCTTTCAGATGGTGTTCCGGTTTGCTGGAGACGTATTCGGGAAATAACGAATATGAGAAATGTGGATTTTCAAGGCTGTAAACAGTTTGTTAATGACTATGCGGATGCAGAGACAACCGCTGCCATTCTCCAGCTTTTATAAAAAATGGCACTCATACAAAAACGTGTGAGTGCCGATATCTCTTGTGTGGAGTTAATTATTCAGAAACTAAATCAAAATAGAAATTCATAGAGCCTGACCATTTGCCAGCTGGGATATCCTGACCAACAAATGCATATGCAAAGCTCTGAATGCTGTTATTGCCATTTCTATACTGGATTAATGGAGCATATGCTTCTATAGAAGAACCATCGGCATTCTGGAATATTCCGGATGCGGTTTTTCCAGAAGCACTTGAAAGCTCGATGCTGGTAGCTCCGATAGATACATTAATAGCTTCATTGTCTGCAATATTAGCATAGAAGGTCATACTGAATGAAGAATCATTCAAATTGATTTTCTCTGGAATAGTAACAGAGTAATGGCTTTCTGCTGTGTATTCAACAGGGATATTTGCCATTTCTCCATCATAAACGGTTATTTCTTCTGCATAGGCTGTGAGTGATGTTGCAAAAAGCATCATAGCCATGACTGCTGCCATAATAGATTTTTTCATTAAAAGCACCTCATTTCACTGTCAGATTGAAGTTTACATGCGCTCCATTTAGGACTGTTCCATCTTCTTTGAAACATTCATATAGTAAATAGGCTTCGTAAGAGCCGACTGGAATTGGTTCAGTTAGTTCGATTTCATAGAAACCTTTACCGGGTTCTACATATCCAGATTGCCAATACTGTTTATCATCAGCATACAAAGTCATGCGGAATAGGCAGTCATTGACTTTGGGATTGTAGAAATTGACTTTCTGCTTCGTTTTATCCGGCTCAAACACAAGAGACACGATGCCAGGAATCTCAATGCTTGGAACTTCGTCCTGTGGATTGTATAGACCTTGTTCTCCGTTCCATTCGTCAGCTGTATCATCCGATGTTAAGTGATCGGGTGGAGTTGG
>JAUNAE010000237.1:4154-6016 GCA_030527765.1 Eubacteriales bacterium | reverse complement strand
GTATTCCTATTCTGGCGGTAGTGGCTATCGGCAATTCCCATTCGGATAGTTTGTATACACTGGCAAGCCGGATCGACCGAAGATACAGCTATGTATTTACCGTTTTGCTGTACCTTACGATCGGACCTCTGTTTGCCATCCCGCGCTGTGCATCCACATCGTTTACGGTCGGCATTGCGCCGATGCTTGGAAACCGTGCAGGTGAACAGCGACTGCTTCTTCTGTATTCGCTGCTGTTTTTTGCAATCGTATTGTATTGTTCCTTGCGGCCGGCAAAAATCACGTTATGGATCGGAAAGATCATCAACCCGATCTTCCTGTTTTTCCTGTTCATCTTGCTGGTTACTGTATTCTGGTGTTCTCATACCAGTACCTTTTCGATCGTTCCGGCAGACCCCTATGATGCACATCCGCTTTTTTCCGGTGTGATAGAAGGATACCAGACCATGGATGCGATTGCCGGACTGGCATTCGGTATCGTGGTCGTTACTATCATCCGTTCCTATAAAGTGGAAGATGACGGAATGATCGCAAAAGAGATCCTGCATTCCGGCGTTCTGACGGGTGCTTTGATGGGAATCATCTATGTGCTGACCATTCTCATGGGGGCAAAATCAAGAGGGCATTTTGAAATTGCCGAAAACGGAGGTGTTGCACTGGCGCAGGTCTCCCAGTACTATCTGGGAATGAGCGGAATATTCATACTGGCAGTGATCATTGGTCTGGCATGTCTGAAAACATCCATCGGACTGGTAACCAGCTGCGCAGCGGCTTTTAAAGAAATGTTTCCCAACACATTTTCCTATAAGACATGGGCGGTGCTGTTTTCCGTATCTTCTTTTGTGATCTCCAATTTCGGACTTTCAAAGATCATTGCCTATTCGATTCCTGTGTTGATGCTTTTGTATCCGCTGACGATGGTGCTGACGATACTGGCATTGTTTGAACGATTCTTCCGGAAGTCGAAATATGTGTATGTTTCAACAACGATCTTTACAGGATGTGCGGCTCTGCTGGAATTTACAGGTGCACTTCCGGAGCAGGTGAAGGAAAGATTCAGCTGGATCGCATGGCTCGAAAATGTGAAGATGAATCTGCCCTTGGCAAGTGTCGGACTCAGCTGGGTCCTGCCGGCAGTGCTTGGATTTCTGCTCGGATATATTCTTTTCCGAAGCAGAGAAAAAGATCAATAAAAGCAGCAGTACAGATATAGTGAAAGGCGCGCTTTATACCGGCATACAGGTGGGTATAAAGCGCGCCTTTTCTCGTGAATGAAAGCAGAATTATGTCGTATGTGCAGCATTTAGCTGATATAAGCTTTCATCAGTGTCAATGCCAGCTCGGGAGTGGTGCATTTGTAAAGCTGCTGCAAAAAATCTTCACTGCTGACAAGAGAAAGGATATCCTGAAGAATCGGAAGATGTTTTTCCTGATCTTCTGCAGCCAGGATAATGATCAGTTTTGCATGACGTTCCTCTGAAAAAGGAACTCCATTTGGCGTGATCATAAAAGCAATATCCAGATGATTGACACCATCCTCCGGTTTGGCATGGGCCAGAATCACATCGTCGTTTAAGAACATATATAAACCATAGGATCTGATCTGTTCAATAATTGTGTCCAGATAGTGCTTCTCAATACTGGAGGATGCAAGCAGCGGCTCACCGGCTGTATAAATACTTTGGACCCAATCCTGAATCGCAGGATCAATTTTAATCCGGCTGCTGTTACATAAGCTTAGTAATCCGGCATCACCTTCGGATATTGTCCGCAGTTCGGACTGATTTCCCTGCAAATAGGATTTAATATCCTGCTTCAGATTCGAATAATCCGACGGGGCTACATATTTCTTCACTATTTGA
>JAUNAE010000237.1:0-4144 GCA_030527765.1 Eubacteriales bacterium | reverse complement strand
CTGCACAGAAACCTGCTTGGAAGATATAAAAGGATGATTCAAAATCGTTTTCTTATCAAACTCTGTCAGGATCGGATGAACGGTGATTACCGGAACAACACTATCCAGTTTCAAGGTCGAAATGATCAGGTTACAGTCATTTTGGACATTCAGCAGATCCTCGGCTGCCCGAACGTCGGCAATCTCTGCAAACGGAAGTAATTTCTCCACTTCATGTTTCAACATATTTCCTGTTGAAATTCCATTTACACATACAATCAAAATTTTCAGATGATGCCTGCGGTTTTCGGATATTTTGAGCGCAGATCCGAAATGAAGGGTCAAATATGCCGTTTCACTGTCAGGAATAGGAAGTCCGATCTGCTTTTCCAGTATCCGAACAACTCGTTTGGTGATTGAAAAAAGCTCTCCGTATTGCTGTATGATGTCTTCCGTCAGTACATTGCCGATCTGAATACCATATTTATATCGATACAGAGAAATTTTCAGGTGCATTTTTAATGCCTGAGCCAGGGCTGTACGATTTTCAAACTTTATGCAGGCAATCGATTCAAATGCTGCTATCAGTTTTTCAACAAGAGGATCGAGGTGGTGTGTTTCTTTGAGCTCAAAGTACTGTTCAGGAGGCATATTGATGCGGCAGCCCAGCAGATGAAGGGAAAAATAGATCTGTTCATCGTTATGCAGATCCGGGAAATACTCACGGATCAGTTTGTATTCATTGGTCTCAAAGAGCTGATCCTTCTTCAAGCCTGAAAAATGAATAGAAGCTCTGCCGGTATAGGCGAGTGGAAACAGAGCGGCAATTGACAGCAGGGAGTCATTGACGTATTTGACATTCAGTTTCTCTGCAATCTGCAGCAGTTTTTCATGATACTCATGAATCTCCTCTGTATGAAAAAAGGGAACAAAACCGCTGATAAACAGGACCTGCAGTTCTTCGAAAATCATAAGAAACATTGCACGGATCCGAATCGTGTCTCCCATGATGTAGTATCCGTATTTCGGATGGTATTCCAAAGTAAGATCATATCTGCGCAGCTGCTTTTCTACTATTTTCAAATCAGAGAAAATAGTGTTGCGGCTGATCAGAAAACAATCGGCGAGCTGTTCGATATAGATCGACGAGTTGGAATAGATGATATAAGCAATGATACATTTGGCTCTTTCCTGCGGAGAAAAGATATATGTTTCATGTGTCTCTTTCTGCTCCATTTTATTCTGAAGTATCTGCCGCGTCTTTTGTGAGATACAGATACCTCGTTCACGAACGTTTTCCAGTTCGGGAAGCTGTTCCGAACGCAGCCATTCATTGATCTTATCGATATCATAGTAGATCGTTCGTTTTGATACTTTTAAGCTTTGTGCGATCTCATTGGGGGAGACATACTCGGTATGAGAAAGCAGCAGACTCAAAATCTTCTGGCGTCTTGTATTTAATGAGAGAGCCATACAACCTCCTTTTCAGCCCGGCTGCGGATGGGTAGATGTCAGCTGAAACTGACCCGAATCCCGCGCCTGGTCTCGCAGACCTCGACTTGAATAAAGACTCAGGGTCTTATTTATATAGTAACTTACCGTCGATCATATGCAAGGAAAAATGCGTACGGATTTTTGCAAAAACTCTTTGCAAAAAGTCAAATGTATTCATATGGATTTGCACAATTAGTTGCAAAAAGCTGGACTTCTATTTTGCAAAAACAGATAGTAGGATAAAGACATAAACAAGTTAGACGGCCGCTAACAAAATAAAATGCAGAGAGGAAAATGGTATATGGAGCTTTTAAAACGAGAAAATGTACGCATTTGCAAGGGCGCAGAGGATTGGCAGGATGCGATCCGGAAATCAATCGAGCTTTTGGAAAAACATGGATATGTAGAGCCAAGATATAAAGAAGAAGTAATCGGAAACGTGAAAAAACTTGGACCGTATATCCTGATCGCAGATAACATCGCACTTCCGCATGCCAGACCGGAGCAGGGAGCAATCCGTACACAGGTAGCGGTAACACTGTTTCGGGATCCTGTTGCATTTGAAAACGGTGAATCGGCACAGTTATTTGTAACACTCGCAGCTGCTGATGCAAACAAGCATATCGATGCACTTGTTGTTATTTCCGAGCTGTTAGCTGAGGAATCATACGTCGAACAGATCGTAGCTTCTGCTACGGAGGATGAACTTTATCAGTACTTTGCATAAGAATATTGTTAGGAGGGAATAATATGTTAGCGGTTTTACATTTTATTCAGGAAATATTATCTACACCGGCAATTTTTGTTGGATTATTGGCACTGCTGGGATTGCTGCTTCAGAAGAAAGATGCACAGTCCTGTGTAAAAGGAACGATTAAAACGATTCTTGGCTTTGTTGTATTGAATGCCGGAGCCGGAGTTGTTCAGCAGGCGATCATTCCTTTTGGCGATCTGTTCCAGATTGCTTTCCACGTGGAAGGTGTAGTTCCCAATAATGAGGCCATTACCTCGTTGGGATTGACAGACTTCGCAGTACAGACAGCATCCATCTTTGCACTGGGAATGGTATTCAATATCTTACTGGCACGTTTTTCAAAATTGAAATACATTTTCCTGACCGGACATCATGCACTGTATATGTCATGTCTGATTGCAATCATTATGACTGTTAACGGACTTTCCGGTGTGAAACTCATCATTACAGGAGCACTTTTATTGGGACTTGTTATGGCAGTATTCCCGGCGCTGATGCAGCCGGTTATGGAAGAGGTAACAGGAGATGATTCTCTTGCATTGGGACATTTCGGAAGCGGATGCTACTGGCTGAGTGCTCAGATCGGCAAGCTCTTCAGAAAAAAAGAGAATATGGTTACGACAGAAGATATCAATTTCCCGCAGTCTCTTTCTTTCCTTCGTGAGAATACGATTTCAATCGCAATTGCAATGTTCATCTGCGACGTTCCGGTATCGGTAATTGCAAGCATCAAAGATACAGCTGCAGCATCGGCAATCTTTGGCGGACAGAACTGGTTTATCTACTCCGTAATCAGCTCCATCACATTCTCGGCAGGTATCTACATTGTACTTGCAGGTGTACGTATGCTGATCAACGAGATCGTACCTGCTTTTAAAGGAATTTCCGAAAAATTAGTTCCGAATGCAAAACCTGCATTGGATTGCCCGATTGTTTTCCCGTTTGCACCTAATGCAGTGCTGATCGGTTTCCTGAGCAGCTTTATCGGCGGTATCGTTGCAATGCTCGTATTAGCACTTATGGGACATGCAGGAATTGCTGTTGCCATTATTCTTCCGGGTGCAGTGCTTCACTTCTTCTGCGGCGCAACTGCAGGTGTCTGCGGAAATGCAACCGGTGGTTTGAAAGGATGCATTGCAGGTGCATTTGTACACGGCATTGTTGCAACATTCCTCGCAGCCGGACTGTTTCCGGTACTTGGCAGCCTTGGTTTTGCCAATACAACTTTCTCAGATACAGACTTCACTTTGGTAGGTATTGTATTTGGTAATTTAAGTAAAGTAGTCAGCTCAAATGTATTTATGGTAATCGTTGTAGTTTTATATCTGCTTCCGGTACTGTACAATTACACACTTGGCAGAAAAAAAGCTGCTTAAATAACAAAATAAAATAATAATGAGAAAACAAAATGGAGGACTTGATCATGATTAAAAAAATTCTTTGCTTCTGTGGATCCGGACTTGGCACATCTTTTGTAATGGAAATGAATGTAAAAAAGGCACTTAAAAATCTGGGAATTACCGGCGTGGAGGTAGAACATTCAACGATCGATGATGTAATGCCCGGGGCAGCGGATTTATTTATCTGCAGTGCAGATCTGCTTCCGAATGCGGAAAAGGCCGGAAGAGCGATCGGATTGAAAAACATGGTAGCAGTGAAAGAGGTTCAGGAAAAATTACAGGCTGTGTTCGAAAGCGAGAAATAATAGAACGGCAGAAAAATCGAAAAGCGTAACGCGGCAGACTTGAGAAAATAGATTTTCACAGGCACAGGACTATGGCATAATGGAGATTATGTCAGGTACCTGTGCCTGTTTTTGGTTAAGGATGGTTGAAATTAGATGGAAAAAGAAAAAATATTTGCAACGCCGATTGTAAAATGAAGTTGCACACTTAATACAAAAAATGATCCACAGGT
>JAUNAE010000236.1 GCA_030527765.1 Eubacteriales bacterium | reverse complement strand
CTCCTCTCTCAGATATCGTCTGTTATCGTTCCGGTTGATTCTTTTGTTTATCATCCAGCTTCAAAGCCTGGTCTTTACTGTTCTTCACCATGTCATCCGGCATCGACATTGCCATGATGGAACGTCCCATCTTCACAAACATCTCCGGCTGATGAAACAGGGATTCAAATTTCTCCATTTGCTCAGGACTGAGCGATCCAAAACTATCTTCCGTCAGCCCAACTACCAGAAAGTCACCTGCCACTATGTCATATACATCCCCATCTTCACTGCGGAGTGCACGGTTTAGAGGCATTCCATTGATTTTTCCTTCCTCGTTCATAATGAGACACACTTCATCCAGGAATGGATACGTGACTTCGATATTCCCACCGACCGCCTTCTGCAGTTCCTCTAGTTCACTGCTGATTTCAATCTTCTGTGGATACTCATTTGGCTTAATCAGAAGCACATCCATGGCTTCTTTCTGAATACTGCTTTCTCGCTCATCCACGGTATTGAAGGTAACGCCGGTAAAGTCTTCTGCGCCAAGCACATAATCCTGATGATCCCATGCATCTGTTACCATCTGCTCCGCCTCTAACTGCGAAGAAGCCTCTACCGTCACTTTTCTCTGCAGTGTCTCTGTGATCATTACATCGTATTCTTTCATGAATACCTCCTTACTCTAAGCGAAACACTGCATATTCGAGATTTTCATCATCGGGGCATTCCATCTTTACAGTATTCAGATCCAGGTAATATAAGATGTTCTTAATACTTTCATAGTCAACCGAACCGACATTACCATACTCATCCATTCGAACAATAAAGACCGGTCCGCACAGATAAGTCACATCGTCTTCATCGACAAGATCATCCTCATCAAACATCACGACCAAGCCATCATCTGCAAAGATAATTTCGTCAAACTCCTTGTCAGGATAATTGTTTTCTAAGATCTCTAACGGCATGGCAACCGGTTCAATATCCGCCTCACAAAAAAGCCCGATTGTACCGTCTGTCTCAAACAAACGCTGAAATTCCTCCTGCTCCAGGCTCACTTCATAGTTCAGTGCAGCCAACATCTTTTTTCGAAGCATGTGCCATTTTCCTTCCAGAGATCTGGCCTCTCTATCGACTCCATCCAGTTCATTTCCAATTCTGGCTTTTACCTGTGCACATTGATTCTTCAGTATTCCATACTTTTTTTTGTTATACATTTACGTCCTCCATTTCTTAACGTTCCATATCTCTCTGGCGCTTTCGCTGCCACTGATCCAACAGCTTAATGATTGTGTCCTGCATCTGTTTTGGCGTGTAGGACTTTGGGAAATACTTCCGAATCGTCGCATGATCCAGAGTTACTTTCGTCATATCATCCTTCTTGATCTCATTCATGACATTACACATCACATCCAGATTACAGGAGCCTTCCTGACTCATCTTCTTAATCCGCTGTGCCTGTGATAACGATGGTGTAGTCTGGGCATAATCCATTGCCTCCAGGAAATCCTTCTGTTCCTCCGGTTTCAGATAGGACAGTTCAACTGCCGGATTAAATTTAATTTTTCCTTCATCCACCTGATCCAGTATTTCAGGAATCAGATTCGTGAGACGGATAAACCTTTTTACTTGAGTTCCACTATCATTTGCATCCGCAGCCACCTTTTCCGCAGCTGATAACTTTGGACCAAGTTGGTCCAAAGTTAGATCTGATCTATTCCCTTGATGTTTTACAGCTTCCAGTTTCATCTTGTAGGCAAATGCCCTCTCACTGGGGAGAATTGCTTCTCTTTGGATATTGGAATCCACCATAAAAATAATCGACTGATCATCGTCCATTTCCCTGACTTCCACCGGAGCGGTATCCAGTCCAGCAAGTTCTGCTGCTCGAAGTCTCCGATGTCCGGATATTACCTCGTAACCGCCCTCTGGATCCGGACGAACAATCAACGGTTCTACAATGCCAATCATCTTGACACTTTCCACTGTCTGCTCCATCAGCTCATCATCTAATACCTTAAACGGATGTCCTTCAAAGGGATGCAGCTCTGATAGCGGAATATCCAGTCTTTCTACCTTAACCGCAGCGTCTGCGACTGATCCATTTTGGCGGTTTTCTGTAGTCTTTTGTCTTGCCATAAGCTTTTCTCACCTCCCTTCCACGGCGATAAATATCGTCCTTCTTATTCCAAAATCCATAATTCCTACTCTTACGTTTCACAGGTCTAAAACCTCCTTTACAACATCTCGCTTGGACTGACTGATTGCTTTTCGTCGGTCTCCGCCACGGACATTTACCGGCGTACACATTTCCAGAATGCGGCTGTAAATTCGTGCATGAGGCACATCCACCGGATTGCGAAGCTCCGCTATCGTTAGATTTGTTGTAATAATCAGTGGAAGACCGGATTTATAACGTTCATCAACCACGGCATAGACCTGTTCCAGTGCATATTCTGTGCTTCGTTCAATCCCCAGATCATCAATAATGAGAAGCGAAAAATTAGAGAAGGAAGCTATATACCTGTATCGTTCTTCCGAATACATCGCTCCCATCTGATTAAGAATTTTGGAAAAGTTGGTCATTAGTACTGGTATTCCTTGTTCCAACAGTGCATTTGCGATACATGCAGCAAGAAACGATTTCCCACTACCTACTTCTCCCCATAATAAAAGGCCAAGGTTATCAGCCCTGACCTTCGTCCAATTCTCTACATATCGCTTTGCCATCTGAATGTCTTTACCGTCCTCCGCAACTTCAAAGTTCCAGTCCAGAAGGTGCTTCTCCTGAATCCCATTCGCTTTTAACTGACGGATTCTACGAATGTGTTCTTCTTCCTGTCTTCGCTTTTCCTCCTGTGCCAGTTCTTCCTGCCGGCACTTACAGATCACACCAACTATAGCTTCCCTGCCATTCATGTCTAATCGGTACTGAACCGCAGTCCTGCATTTCTTGCAATAAAGCAATCCATCCTCACCGAGATATTCATTCTCACCGGCTTCGCGCTGATTGTTCATCTTCGACATAAAGGCATCCACCAATCCTGATGCTGTGTCACTCATAAGCTTTCGCCCTCCTTAAACTCATACATGCCCGGATTATAGACTTGCTGCTTTGGTTTCTCCCTTCTTGCCCAGTTACGGATAGTAGCCAGGTGATTCCTGTAAGATTTACCGGTAGAAGCCATATATTCCGAGAGTCTTTCTATCCGCTCCCCATAATCGTAAGGAAATTCAGACTGCAGCTTGCCAAGCTCTTCCTCTGACAAAAGAACATTTCCATACTGACCATGCTTATGACGGATCTCTTTATTCTTTAAGTCTTTTATTTCTTCTTTTATTGATTCATTAGTTATTAATTGTGTCGGGTTGACCGACATCGGTTTCTCCGTAATCGGCTCACCCGTAGTCGGTTTAACCGTAGTCGGAAATTCCGACTGCGGTGGACATTCATGAATCACATATTCAATTGCGCCCATTTTCCCAGATGGCAATCGCGGCTGTTCTCTTGTCAGATAGCCACATTCTTCTAATTCACGAAGAATTGTCATAATGGCATCTCTGCCTTCTTTACAGATAGCAGCCAGACCATTCACACTGTAATCCCAGTCATCCGGGAAGCTGATGCACATGGCAAGCAGCCCCTTTGCACGAAGGCTCAGCCGCTTATCTTTTAGAGGCACATTGCAGATGGTTGTAAAGTCCTTATTCTTATCAACTCTTATTACCGGCATAGGTGTCACCAGCCTTCATAGTAGGCTTATGAATCTGCATATCTTTCGCAACAGTCTGATTCTTTCTTTCATCTGCGGCATTTTTACATCTACTGCGATAGCTTTCACCATTGTCCTGCATCATACGCTCATACTCTGCCAAACGACCTGTCATAAAATATCTCATTGTTCTCACCCCAATCTTCCTTTTTCAATTTGTAAGCGAACGTGATCCTTTCCTTTCGGTGTGAAGAAGGTCTGCGGCACGGTTTTTCTTGAATTTTTGATATGAACTTCTTTGACTACGAAATACCCCTTAGCAACTGCCTCCGCTGTAGGGAGAAGAGTTTTCTTTTCATCCTTACCTCTGTACAGGTACTTCTTATCGAGCAGAGATTTGATCAGCTGCTTCTCTCTGGTAGACGCAAGTTCTTTCACTGCCACACGAATACAAATGAGATCATCCTGATTCACAAAGGCATCAAAGTAATCCGCTTTCGGCTGTGCAATGCGAAGTCTTCCTTCCAGCACCTTTGACTTCTCACGTTCTGCGAGGAGTTTTTCTGCAATGCTGTAGATCATCTCTGGATTCTCCTGCACCTGTTCCAGTACGGAATCTGTCATATAAGCACCATACTTACGGATTGCAGGAAGAAGCTCTTCGAAGATCCATTTTTCAAATTCGACTGCCGCAGGAAGTTTGCTATGTGCAATCAAACGATAAACATTTCCTTCCGTAATAAAAGCCATCTCTACAGTTTGAGTTGTCGTAGTCCCATGCTGATTCACCGTGATGGAGACCCCCTCGTGTTTCGCGAGGGGGGTTCCCTTACAGTGCCTTCTAATTGCATCATGGGGATTTTTATATCCTAAGCACCTTGCTACATCTGTAGCACTAAACAAAATCTGTTCCCCGTCCTTCATCAATCGAACATCTCCAAATTCTTTAGATGAAAAAATCTGTGTAATAGCCTTTTTTGTTTCCATTGTCATATCCGCCTTTCTTAAATCTCCATGCCTGCTTTTTCCTTCGCAAATCCTGTCTTCGCAACCGGAGGAAGGTCTTTCTGCTTTTCCTTCAAATCTTTCAGAACTGAGGTGCGCTCACTCTTTAGCTCCTTCTCAGCCTGTCTGGCTTCGAATTTGTCGCCTCGCTCAAAGATTCGATCCTTGGAATCGTAGTGATATACCTGATCTGTCAGCACATCTGCAGGGTCAACCACATCTCCGTTAATGGAAGTGACCATTGCCTTCAGCTCATCTACGTTCAGCTCCCCAGTATCCGGCATTGCCAGAACTTCATGGATGGATGAGGGAAGAACAAAGAAATCTCCTCCAACCTGCTTGGCAATCTGATCCATCATGTCCGGATAGAACAATGCGGAAGCACCTTTGATCTTGTCCTCATTGGATACAACAATCAGTGGCGGTGCAGATGACTCAATCATTTCAACCGGCATTCCGCTCATCTCTGCAAGCACCTCTGAAAGATTCTGTACCTTTGCCGGATGAAGCTGTGCTGCATTAGCAAGTGCATCCTCATGAAGTTGCTCTGTCGTAACTCCCATGGAATCCATCATCTGATTGGTAATCAGTGCACTGGCAACTTCTCCATCTCTCTGTCCTACCTGAATGCGGTAAACCATCGCCATGTCTTCCACCTGCACATGAGGTACTTTCGAAAGTATCCCTGCATTTCTCTCCGCTCCAACTACATCCACGAAGAGCCTGTCCTTCATCTGGCTGTAATCAGTGATAGCAGCAACATCAAATTTCGGTGCGTCCTCCAGGAATGTCGTTGCCTGATTCAGTGCGTGAGATACTACGTTCTGATAGGTGGCTCCGTATTCCATCTGTTCGTAGAGAGCATCTGCATTGATGTTCATCCCTACATTACTGTTCGCCGGTGAAACTGTAATTGCTGTGTACGACTGCCCCTGCATCTTTTCCACGTCATGTCTTACGACAGATGCCTTCATGGGACCATCTTCCAGAGCAACCTTCAGATTCTGTTCCAGCTTGTCCGTGAACTCTTTGAAATCCATCATTGTCATCAACCTCCTTTGATTTCTGTTTTCTGCCGGATTTCAGGCAAAAAAAAAGAGCGACAGTCCATTCTCTAAATTCAAAGAATGAGCTATCGCTCTATGTAAGGTTGATTCAATTTTTTATAGTTCATCCACTTTAAGCGGCAGAAATGGAAGCAAAAAAATAAGGCTCCGAAGCCCGGAAACCCGCATAAATACTGGATATTTCGTGGTTTAGTCCTAATACCTCACTAGGATTGCCGATGACCACATCAAAATGGTCGTCAGGGAGCTGTGTTTTCTCAAAGCCCTCTATGGCAA
>JAUNAE010000235.1 GCA_030527765.1 Eubacteriales bacterium | reverse complement strand
TCTCCTTTACTTTACTTTACTTAAAGTAAGTATCTAACTTCAAAGTGGGTACTTGATTATAAATTTGTAAAATGATAGCATAAAAAACACTTCAGATACAACATCAAAGGAGATCCCTATTATGAGAAAAGATATAAAACAAACAGAATCTATTTTTCCCATGCCGGTACTTATGATTGCTACGTATAACGAGGATGGCAGTGTAAATGTCATGAATGCGGCATGGGGTACAATGCAGGCTAGAAATCATGTTGCTCTTCAGCTTACGAAAAGTCATAAAACCGTTAAAAATATTATTGCAAGAAAAGCCTTCACGGTAAGCATCGCTGATGCTGCACACGTTGTAGAAGCTGATTACTTCGGCGTAGTGTCTGGAAACAATACAACCGGTAAATTCGAAGCGTCTGGCCTTACAGCAACAAAATCAGAAAAAGTGGATGCACCTATTATCAATGAATTTCCCATTGCTTTTGAATGTGAATTCGTAGAATACCAGGAAAACGAATACGGTGTTGGTGTTATTGCCAAGGTAGTAAATACATCCGTAGACGAAACTGTAATGGATGGTGATAAGATTAATATCTCAAAAGTTGAAGCTATTGCATTCGATCCATATACACATGGTTACTATAAAGTATCTGAGCGTGTAGGTGATGCATTCAAGGATGGCTTACAGCTCAAAAAATAATCATTCGTTGAAAAGATAATTTTTCATAAGCATCGCTCAGGAATGGCCGATGCTTATTTTATGCCTGCAGAAATACGGGCTTTTTCATGCCCTTATAAGAAAACCTGATAGAATCACAAATTTCGATCTGCCATTGTCTCTCGTTTTGCCTGATCTTATTTTGTCCCTTCATTTAAATATTTTTCCAGATAACGATAAAATTCTTCTGTCTCCAGTTTATACTCTTCCGGGACGTCATAAGTGACCTGCTCTATCAGTTCGTCGGCCACTGCCTCACACTCTTCTCTCGACATGTTGTCTGTGATATGCGTGCGATAATACATTTGCGCGATATAATCATAGAGCGGATAAAAATATTCTTGCTCGATCTCATATTCATCATTGTGATAATCATTGTATTGCACTTCCATGAGTCGGATCATTGCCCAGGCATAATTGTGATTCCCATTAAATTCGTCGAGCTTTTTGAAAAAATAGGAATTGCTGTGCCTCATATAATCATCATAATTATAATATCCCTGTTGGGAAGGGTCCTGATTCATGCAATTGATCATGACCTGAACCATGTTGCTCTGAAGCTGATAAGCTATATCACGCTCCTCATAATCAAAAATTTGAACGGTAAACAGAGAATTCAGAGCCTCATTTAGAATCACACTGTCATAATAAAGTTCACTGCTGCCAATTTCAATTCGATCTAAAGCCCGTGATGATCTCGCACAGTGTGCAAATTCATGCATGATAACCTGATAGGCCCATGTGTGTTTATTAAATTCAAAATTTTCTTTTACATAGATTTTGTTTTCATCAATGCGGTAACAGCCGTAGGAAAGATTACTGACAGATTTCCACATTAGATCATTGTCGCTCTCGATTACTTCAAGCGTCTGAAGATTATGATATAACGGTCGAAGGTCCAGATCCGGATAAGTATCCAATACCATTTCTGTGAATTCACTGAGAAGTGACCGGTATTGTTCGGGGATTTTTGAATTTCCGTATATGACGCTCTTTATATCCTCACGAGTAATTCTTTCATCTCCATACGCGAGATCATACTGATCCATGTCATAGATAACTAATTTCCCAAATCTGCCGCTCCGTGTATCAGTATATGCACTTACGGGCAGATCTTCCTGTGAATCCGCTATATCAAAAGGTATCAATTCATCCATTGTATATGTTTTAGGTTCTGTTACTGCAGGCGTCGGATCACGTCGAATATCTTTTAAAATAATCAGAGCGGTTACTCCGACAATAAAAACAAGAACGATCAATATCGGAATTCCAATAATGAATGCGATGATCTTTCGCCACGAATGGTTATTTTTCATTATTCCCCCTTTCTCCCAACTCCAACTCTGCTAATTTCTTAATACAGATTATTATATATATTATTAATGCGTCCCAATTTCGAGTTTCCACCAATGTCTGAATATCTTCTACATCATTTCTTATTTTTCAGCCCGTATAAGAAATGATTTTCGCACGAAAAAAGGCATCGACCATTTTCTGATTAATGCCTTGAAATCAAATTATGAAATTCTCATGTTCCACCGGTTGGCTTACCTGTAAAAATTTGATGAATCAAGCAATGAAATATTTGAGAGTTTTGTTACCGATGCAGAAAAGACAATACCTTTCCCCGGTATGATTCATTTACTTTACTCCATGCATTCTTCAATCACACGCAAAACAGGTGCTTCCCATTCCCTGTCAAACATCCATGCCTCATGCTGCATATCCAGTTCATGAATATCAGGGTTTCTGAAATGCTGTCGATAGCGTTTTTCATATTTTTCGCCCATCTTCAATGCATAAATCACATGCACAGTTGTGTTCGCGACGTCAATTTGATCTTCCAACGGTGTAATTAAGTCTGAATAAAACTGGTTGTAAACATTTTCCTTCGTCAGGTGAGAAATATGGCATGTCAAATCATTCATCATGGCCTCCAACCCGGAGGTATCCTCCATATGAATTCCTTTTTTCAATGCATTGATCAGTCGCTTTTTCCCTTTTTCACTCTTACCTGAGTGGTAAAGAAGATTTGAAATGATCGCTGCCTGAATTTTGCCGACGATTTTTCCTGTCTGGTCAAGGTCGGAGCTCCCGATAAATCCATGATTGATATGGATTCTTTTCCTCTGTATCAGCAATCCCACAAAGCTTCCGCCAAGGGAAGATCCATATGCTCCATCTACCTGACCGCCATGGTTCTCCAGTATATAGTTTTCAATTTTAGCTGTAACAGTCAGCATATCGGAAAAGTCGTTTTCCGATCCGTCAAAGCCGTCATAGTTCACACAAATCAAGTGGTACTGCTTCTTTAATTCATCAAGCACTCGCCCGAAGTTAACCTGCCAGCTGCAGCAGGTTCCCGGCAACAACAGCATTGTTTTATTATTTTCTTTTCCGAACTCTGTAAATTCCATGCTATCCTCCGTTACAAACGTTACCCTAGGTTCTGTTCTTTACACTGATCAAAAATCTCCGGTCTTGCAAGTTCCTATTTACGAGTAATCACATCATGACAGCTTTTGTTCCAAAGTTTCTGAAAACAATTTTGTATATCTATGTATACTTTTTTGAAGTTCCTCAGTCTTCATCGCTAATCAGTTCTCCTTGTGTATGGTTCATCTATCAAGAGTTAGATTACGCTAACATTTTATTCATAACAATGTTATGGCTTTTTCGTATTTTTGTCAATTCATCGATTAATCTTATTGTTTGTCAATGTATTTTATCAACTTGTTGAACTTTTCTATAATAAAATAAGACCCTGCAGCTACTGCCACAGGGTCTTGTCAAATCAGCCGACAAGCGGCATAACAAAGTTCATCCAGAACCAGCTGACAGGCATGACAATTACCATAGCCGGAATCATGTCTGCGGTCGGGAACATTTTAACCTTGATCATACGGAATCCGGTTGCGAGAAGCAGCACTCCGCCGCATGCCTTGAAGTCATTGATCATCGCAGGTGTGGTGAGCGGATAGATCACTCCGGCTGCGAAAAATAAAATCATGAAAATGATAAACTGCGGCACTGCAATAAAGGAGACGACCGCTCCCAGAATACAGGCGAAGATGATCGCGGTGAAGAAGTCAAGGATCGATTTGGAAATAAGAATCGACTGCTCTCCTGTCATACCGGAAACAATGGAGCCGTAAATTCCCGTACCGCTTGCGCAAAAAAGTACAATGATTGTGATCAGTGTTTCACGAAACTCGTTTTCCGAGAGATCGGAATTCTGTTTTGGCAGGATTCGGCTGACAAGCTTTTCCATCTTCGCGCATCCCATTGAGATCAGATCACCGAAGCGGATAGCAAGTCCGACAGCTGTTCCGACGACAACGGAAAAGATAACAGCTGGCATATTTTCCATAAGTACGATGGACGCGATCCCCATCGTCATGGCGCAGGCACCGAAAACCATATTCAGCTTTTCCTTGAAGTCAAAGCTCAGCTTATGACCTGCGACAGCTCCGACCAGACCGCCGAGAGCTACGGATAACACATTGATAATTATTCCTGTTGGCATGCAACTAATCCTCTCTTTTGTACGTAGATCACTTTACGTATTCTTTTGCAAGCTCCATAGCCTGCTCAATATTATCGCAGAAATTCTCCTGCCCTATCTCCTCGATAAATCCGGCCTTTTCCATCATCTTCATGGGCTGCTCATTTACATGGGATAAGATCACACGAATTCCGGCACGTCTTTTGTCCTCGCAAACCTGTTTAAGTGAATTAAACGCAGTGATATCCAATGACGGAACACCTCTCATACGAATGATCAAACACTTTGTCTTCTTTCTGACTGCAATTTTACCGATCTCAGACGCAGCACCGAAGAACATCGGTCCGGTGATCTCATAGACAGCAATACTTTTCGGAAGCTCCATAAGTCGAGCTCTTTCATTCTCGTCATCCACATTCTCGGGAAGGACCCATCCTCGAATTTCCATCTGCTCGCTGGAACGCTTGATGAAAAGCAGGCAGGCCAGAAGCATGCCGACCTCGATTGCAACAACAAGGTCAAAGACAACGGTCAGTACAAATGTCGTCATCAGTACAATGATGTCGCTCTTAGGTGCAGTCCTGATCAGTCTCACAAATGTTCTCCAACCGGACATATTATATGCAACCATAAACAGAATTGCTGCGATGGTCGGCATCGGGATCCATCCGGCATACGGCATCAGAACAACCAGGATGATTGCCAGAACGATTGCATGTACCATTCCCGCAACGGGAGTACGTCCGCCGTTTTTGATATTTGCCGCTGTTCTTGCAATTGCACCGGTCGCGGGAATTCCGCCAAATAAAGCAGACGCAATGTTGCCTGCTCCCTGTGCCACAAGTTCCGCGTCGGAACGATGTTTTCCATTAATCATACCGTCCGCAACCACACAGGACAGAAGAGACTCGATCGATGCCAGAATAGCAATCGTGACACCATTTGAGAATGACTCTCTGACCAGCTTTGCGCTGAATGCGGGAATATGGAGGCTCGGCAGCTTGTTACTGAGTGAATACAGATCACCGATGGTATTTACTTGAAGCGGAAGGAGTTTCACCATAAGAATACCCACTATAACCGCCACCAGCGATCCCGGAATCTTATTCGAGATCTTCGGCATGATGATCTGCACAGCCAGACATACAAGACCGACGATAAATGCGTGCATGGAAAACGTGGAAAAGCCGGCAGCCAGTGCACTGATCTTATCTGCTGTCTCGATCGTCTCCATTCCGGCAGGATATGTAATTCCAAAGAAGTCTTTCAGCTGACCGATCACAATAGTCACAGCAATTCCGGCAGTGAAACCACAAGTAATCGTGAACGGGATAAATTTGATCAGACTGCCAAGATGAAGAACACCCATCAGGATCAAAATCGTGCCTGCGATCAATGTAGAAATAATCAGGCCGTCCATGCCGCTTTTTGCTACAATTCCGGCAACGATCGTCGCGAATGCCGCTGTCGGTCCCGCAATCTGCACCTGGCTTCCGCCCAGTGCCGAAATTACAAATCCGGCAATGATTGCAGTATAGATACCCTGTTCGGGACTGACGCCTGAAGCGAGCGCCAGAGCGATGGATAGAGGGAGCGCAATAATAGCGACGATCAATCCGGCTACAATGTCCTTAACAAATTTTTGAACACTGTATTTTTCATTGTAGTAAATAGCATTGGTGTAAGTGTGTTCATGATTCTCCTCTGAAAATAGTATTTTTTTATCGTATATTAACGTCTGCTATCCACTCTATTATATATCTGCCAACCAATCAACAATATTTATCGAATGAATCCGGAAAATTACAGTTGATTTTATCCTATCTTTTCGATGATCTCATC
>JAUNAE010000234.1 GCA_030527765.1 Eubacteriales bacterium | reverse complement strand
GGGGAATTTCTTGCCTCCGGGGCATACTGTTTCTTGCTTCCCTTTCACACCTTGCGCGTTTCTTACTTCCAGAGCATACTGATTCTTGCTTTCATTTCATCCCATGTGCATTTCTTCTCTCCAGGGCATAATAGTCCTCTAGCTTGTTTCACCTCAGGCGGATTTCTTGCCTCCAGGGCATAATTGTTCTTGCATTCCTATCACCCCATGTGCATTTCTTCTCTCCGGGGCATAATAACTCCCAGATAAGTGTATTTATGCTATGAAGCCCCTCTCAATTTTCACTAAAAAAGATCCCCCACCCCGCAGGGCAGAAGATCTTCCATTTGCACATACTTTGCATCTTACCAGTTCATATTCCACTGGCACTTTATCATATTACTCTTTAATATCGCTCTTTAATATTTCTCTTTAATATCTACTCAACTCTGTTCTTTTTTCTGTTGAAACTCATCCAGCTGCATCTGAATTTCTTCTATAATATTGTCGGATCCGGCAAGTTTCATCTCCGAACAGAATTCCTTGTACAGGCTTTCCCAGTCTTCGGATGTTCCCTGGCTAAGAATCTCCCGATACTTGTTCACAACAATGTTCACTCGCTCCATATCCAGAGAAATCATTCGCACGTCCAGATCGAATCCTTCCAAAGGAGATCTCATAGCTTCCTCATTTTTCTGAATCAGAAACTCAAATTCACCCTCTGCAGTCTCATAATTCTGAACAAGATTTCCCACAGCATTTGCCGGAAGCTGATAGAGATACCCATTGCCATTATCCGACATGCGGGCAACGAGATTCTTGTCCGTCACGATGTAATGCTGCTTCTCGATACCGTTGGTAAGAAGACGGTAGAGATCTTTTCCCTCATCGGAAAACAGAAGACGCACAAGTTTCATCGCCTCTTCCGGATGACTGCATGTCTTCGGAAGAACAATGGAATTCCGGCATCCGTCATAACTGATATAATCGTAACCGTCCAAATCTCCTCTGAGAACCTCGTATTCCGGCTTAATCTCCTGGGCTACGGTTCCCTTCTCACCGTAATCCTCCACATAGAGGACGCTTCCCTTCAGCTTACCATCCTCACTGGAAGGGTCCAAGAGACTGGCCACATTTTCCTGAATATATCCTCTGTGATACCAGTCGGACATGGTTTCGAAATAGTCTCTCCAGGAATCCAGTTCATACTTATTATAAACCCGCAGTTTTTTGTCATAGATCTTAATGACAAAAGGAGAGTTCACACCGTAAATTCCTTCGAACCCCTTATCCGCCAGCGTTCTGAGACTCTGATAAGAGACACCGGTTCCGAGGGCTCTGTGATTTTTGGCACCTTCGAGAAACTCCTCCATCACCTCATAGCACTCCTTCGTGGTATAGTGGCTCTTCTGGTTTGTCTCCACAATCTCATCCATGTTTCCGAAACGGTTCATAACATTTTTGTTCACGACGAGGGTATGATTTGCCCGGTAAAGAGGTCCATACACCGGAATGCCGTAAATATTTCCGTCTCGTTTCTCCAGTTCCCATAGATTCTTATCTACATACTCCAGAAACTCCTGTCCGTCAGATTTCAGAAGATAATCCAGTGCCATGAGATTTCCCTTCTTCACTTCCTCCGTGTAATTCAGCACATCATTTCCGAACCATGCAAGATCCAGCTTCTCTGCAGAAGCCATTTTCATATCCCATCTGGACTGGTAATCGGATTTGTTCACAATCTCCAGTTCCAGATAAACTCCCGGAAGATACTCCTGAAGCTTTTCGTTAAAGACCTCGAGCACATAATCCGAGGCCTGATATTTCTGCCCGTACACCATCCACTTCAGAGAAATGGTCTCTTCTGTGTTTTCCGAAACGACCTCCGCATCGTTGTGCAGGAAGCCCTGGAAAAGAAATGCACTGACGACAATAATCATAACAATCGTGGCAAGTGTTATGATCACCCATCTTCTTCCACTCATTCTATATTCTCCCCGACAGGGTACAGAGGCAGGTTCATTTTGACAACGGCTCCCTCACCCTGACTGCTTTCCATTCGGATATCCGCATTTTCTCCGAGAATCAGCTTCAGACGCTGTCCTACATTTCGAACGCCGATATGTCCCGGCTTCATCACATACATCTCCTTCAGATCGTTGTTCAGCGCTTCCACTTCTTCCGGAGACATTCCGACACCATCGTCCCGAACCTCGATCAGCAGCCGTTCTCCTTCGATCCTTCCGGATACCTGAATCAGACCTTTGCCCCGCTTCGGTTTGATGCCGTGATATACGGCATTCTCAATCAACGGCTGCAGCGTCACCTTCACAATCTGACAGTTATAAAGATTCTCCGGGATATCCCACTCTACATGAACTTTATCTCCGTATCGTAACTTCAGAATTTCCACATAAAGCTTCGCATTGTTCATCTCATCCCGAAGAGAAATGACCTGTCTGCTGTTGTCCAGACTGATTCGGAGCATTTCCGACAGATTCAGAATAATACCGGCAACCTCATTGTCTCCCCCGCTCAGTTCCATGGCCTTCCATCGGAGATTTTCCAGTGTATTAAAGAGGAAGTGCGGGCTGATTTGTGCCTGGAGTGCTGTAATCTGTGCATTGTTAATAATATTCAGATAATCTTCCAGTTCCTTCTGCAGCTGCTTGCTGGAATAGAAGTTTCGGACAATGTTTCCGGTAATCTCTTTCACCTCATCCTGGCGAAGTCCCTGATCCCAGCTCTCATCCGGGTCAAAAAGATCCGGATTCTTCAAAAGGTTCAGTATGTACTGCACCGGACTGTAGCTGTATACCGAAACGGACACCGCCGCCACAATGGCAATGACAAAAATCAGAAGATAGATTACGATGAAGAACATCCAGACGTCATTCTGATACTGCTGATACTGAGCCATCGGCACTGTAACCACATATCTCCAGTCAAACCCTGAAGAATGAACACTTGAGAGAATCATTTCCTCCCCGTCTTTTCGAATGGTGTCGTAAGCGCCCTTCCGCTCGGTGATCTCCGTATAGTCCAGATCGCTCCATTTTTTCATGACGCAGCTCTGGTCATTGCTGAACAAAATGTTGTCCCGATCATCCACCACATAGAAGGTGTCGAAGTTTTCCGTGGCAATCTGCTCATACAGCTTATCTACATCAATATTGATAATAATTCCACCAAGAAACTGCATCTGGGTCAGGCGAACGGGCTGAAGATAGCTGAGAACCATCGGATAGCTGTCATATTTCAGACGGCTGATCATTCTCGCAGGCTCGTACACCCGCTCGGTGAAATTCTCATACCAGGAACGATCCTGAAAGGCCGAAAGTTTGCCTCCCCCGTCTCCGGATACCACGTATCTTGTCTTGTTGGCATAGACGTAGATGGAATCAATATAATCAAAAATCCCTCCATAGGACTGAATCCGTTCTTTTGCCCCGGCGGTGGCTCCTGCATTCAGGTTGCCCTCCTGATCCGGAAGCAGAAAGAACATAATGTCATCATCCAAAGTCAGCTGTGCGGAAATCTGCACCACCTCGTTGATCAGAGTATCCATATGCTCTTTGGTCTGATTCAGACTATTTCGGCTCATCATCCGCACTTCTTTTCGAAGAACATCCTGCATTTTCACAGAAACAAGGGAAGTGATTCCCACGAAACTGCACAGAAACACAAGAAAAATAACGATGAGATTTTTGATCAGAATACTATTAAAACGATAATCACTTAACAGCTCAAACAGAGCTGCTTTTCTTTTCTTTTTCATATCTGTTTCCTGGTCTGGCAGAATTCTGTAGGTGACTGGCCGGTGTACTGTTTGAATACCCTGCAGAAATATTTATCACTCTTGTAACCTACCTTCTGACTGACCTCATACACTTTGAATTTTCCAAGAAGGAGCAGTCTCTTCGCTTCCTTCATTCTCAGTTCCACAAGATAGTCTGTAAAAGTCACTCCCATATACTGTCGGAACATGCGGCTGAAGTACGTCGGATTCAGATAATAAGAATCCGCCAGCACCTCCAGACTGATGTCCTCCCCGAAGTGTTCCTTCATATATATAACGGTGCGGTCGATGACATTTCTGGAAACCTGATTCTGATGTCCTTTCACGATCTGGTTGATCTCCTGCATCATTTCCAGACAGACTTTCTTCTCCTCAGCCACATCCGCCGCCTTCAGAATCCGCTGGTAATCCACCCGGCCGGACACTGCCTTCCACAGGTCATCTCCCATTTTCATGAATTTTCTGGACAACATGGAAAAAAGATCCACAAGAATCTTCTGGAGAACGGACAATGGGAATTTTCGGAATTCAAAAAACAGATTCTCGATAATTTCCTCCAGACCTTCAAAATCACTGTCATCGATCAGTTCCATAACAAGGCGGTATTTCTGCTGAAGACGTTCCTGATCCTGAGATTCTAAGAGCACTTTTTCCCCGGACTCTTCTTTCACATGCATCTGCAGCGTGGAACACTTTTTCGCCATCTCCGAAAGATTGGCAAAAATATCCTCCACCTGCATTTCGATTTTGAGTGTCAGAAGAACTGCCACCGCATTCTTCTTCTCCTCAAGCACTGCTCCAAGCCGCTTCTCAAAATCCTCCCTCTGAATCGGCTCATTGTTTGTCACCACAACTTTCAGGGTATCTGCGGAAATATAAACCGGATAGAACTGAAACTCCCGGCTGCCGGAGGCAAAAATATTGTTCAAGAGGTTATAACGGTTGTCTCTCTGCTGATAATAATTCTGACTCGCGGATTCCTGAATCTCCATCTGAACATTCACAACAGCACATGGAAGATCCGCATCAAAATCCAGTCCAAGAAGGGCTTTCTTGTGAAGAACCTTCTCATTATACGGCAGACCACCTACAAGAAGGGCGGTCCAGAACTGCTCCTGAAGTTCCGGAAGAATCTCCTGGAGTTCCTTTTCCCGGTTGGATTTCTCCTGTTTCTCCTTCTGCTGCTTATCCAGTTCCCCTTTGATCTTGCCAAAAACCTCGTTCAGCTCATCCAGACGGATGGGCTTCAGAAGATAATGCTCCACATTATATTCGATGGCTTTTCGGGCGTACTCAAACTCCCGATAACCGCTGAGAATCACAACCTTTTGCGGAAGATGGTTTTCCCAGACGTGCCGGGCAAGTTCGATTCCCGTCACCTCTGCCATCTCAATATCCGTCATAATAACATCCACCGGGTGATCCTTGATATATTCCAGCGTTTCTTTGCCATCTTCAAAATCCGCCACAACTTCAAATCCCAGACTGTTCCAGTCAATATAATGGCACATTCCATTTCGTATAGTCTGCTCATCATCTACAATTACCAAACGATACATTTGACGCTTCCCCTATTTCGCAGTTTTTTTGATATAGTTTTCTACATTCTTCTTCGTAACCAGTTCCGTCGGAATGATTTCCATCTCTTCGTAAGGCTCTCCCTTCATGAGATGTTCCCCCGTCCGGATCGCCTCCCGAATCATATTCGGAAGATAACTCAGGGAAATCAGCGTATAATCCTCTTCCTCCTGAATTCTCTGGTACATTTCCTGGGAATCCGAAGAGCCCGCAATGACTTTCAGATTCGGAAACATTTTCTGAATAGTCCCCTGCTCCTTGTATTCATCCAGAACATCCAGCACCCCAAGAGCGATTTCGTCATCATGGGTATAAATTCCGCCCACACTTCGACGCACCTCAGCAGGCTGTTTGCGGATCCACTCCTTGAACATCGTCTTCGTTCTCTCCCGCTGCCAGTCCGTGTATCCCACCTGTATATGCTGGAAATTACTGTTCAGTGTCTCTGCAAATCCATCCGATCTCAGAAATGGAACGGTAGAGGTATCTCCCATCAGTTCCAGTACGGTAGATCCCTTTGGAAAATAATTGTTAAAATATTCTGCCGTTCGGACACCGATGCCTCTGTTATCTCCCGTCACAGTAGCGGAAGGAGCAAAGTCCGGAATCTGGCGGTCAAAAATCACCAGGGGAATATTCGCCTGCTTCACAGAAATCGCCGCGGTTTTGAGGGCGGCACCATCCATAGGAAGCAGCACACTACAATCCACCTCCTGC
>JAUNAE010000233.1 GCA_030527765.1 Eubacteriales bacterium | reverse complement strand
GCACCATCATGACCATGATCACGAACATCATCATCACCATGACGGTGAGTGCAGCTGCGGCTGTGGACATGACCACCATGATCATCACCATCATCATGCAGATGACATCTTCGGAAGCTGGGGCAAGGAGACCATCAAGAAATTCACAAAAGAAGGTCTTGAGGAAATTCTTAACAAACTCAGCACAACAGAAGAGTATGGTACCATTCTTCGTGCCAAAGGAATGCTTCCGGCAGAGAACGGAACATGGATCTACTTCGATATGGTTCCGGAAGAAACTGAGATTCGCGAGGGAAGCCCGGAATATACCGGCCGTCTCTGCGTAATCGGAGCTGAGCTCAAAGAGGACAAACTGGCTGAGCTGTTCGGATTATAATGAATATCACCATACATAAAAGTCGATTTTACGAGGAGAAATACGATGGACGAAATTACAGTTCCGGTATACCTGATCTCCGGTTTTCTGGAGAGTGGCAAGACCACCTTTCTCCGTTTTACATTAGATCAGGATTACTTTCAGATTGAGGGCAAAACACTTCTGATTCTCTGCGAAGAGGGTGAGGAGGAGTATGATACCGCTGCTCTCGCACGCAAAAACATTGTTGTTGTCAAGATTGAGAAGGAAGAGGATCTGACTCCGGCAAGCCTTCAGAGCATGGCGATCCTTCACAATCCGGAACGTGTCGTAATCGAGTACAACGGCATGTGGCTTGTGAGCAAATTCGAAAACATGGAAATGCCGGAAGGCTGGGGTATCGAGCAGGAGATCACCTGTGTAGATGCCAGCACCTATCAGGTATACATTAACAACATGAAATCTATTTTCATGGATATGGTTCGCAACGCAGATATGGTTGTCTTTAACCGCAGCAAGAAGGGGGATCCGCTTCCGGCATATCGTCGTCAGATCAAGGTGGCAAACCAGGGAGCTGAGGTCATCTTCGAGGATGAAGAAGGAGAAATGACGGATATTTTCGAGGATGAGATGCCATTCGATATGGATGCACCGATCATCGAGATTCTTCCGGAGGATTACGGTATCTGGTTTGTTGATGGAATGGATAATCCGGAGAATTACGAAGGAAAAACCGTTCGTTTCATCGCAAGAGCCATGAAGCCGCGTGGAATGGGAAGCAAATTCTTCGTTCCGGGAAGAACCGCTATGACCTGTTGTGCAGACGATACCACATTCCTTGGATTTGTCTGCAAAAGCGAGAATGCCAAAGAGCTTCGTCCGGGACAGTGGGTTCAGGTAACTGCAAAGGCGAAGGTTGAGAACCGCACAGAATATCAGGGAGAAGGACTGGTGCTGTATGCCGAATCTGTGGAGCCTTGTGAACCGCTTCAGGACGAAATGGTCTACTTCAACTGATGGAGGAGCAGACAGAATGTATTTGATTGTCGGCCTGGGAAATCCGGGCAAAACATATGAAGGTACCCGCCACAACATGGGATTTGATGCGGTAGACCGTCTGATTGAGAAATATAACATTCCTCAGACCGGAGTGAAGTTCAACGCCATGTATGGCAAAGGAATGATCGGTTCTGAGAAGGTGATTGTCATGAAACCGCTGTCTTTCATGAATTTGAGCGGCGGTCCTGTTCAGGAAATGGCTGCCTATTTCAAGATCGATCCGGAATCTGAGCTGATCGTTGTCTATGACGACATTGATCTGGATCCGGGCTGCCTGCGTATCCGCAAGCAGGGAAGTGCCGGCGGCCACAACGGAATGAAGGATATTATCAAACGTCTGGGAACAGACAAATTTCTTCGAATCAAAGTCGGCGTCGGGGCAAAGCCAAAAGGTTGGGACCTGGCGGATTATGTCCTTGGACGATTCGATTCCGTAGACCGCAAAATCGTCGATGAAGCACTGGATGATGCAAGCGAAGCAGTTGCTCTGATGGTAACAGAGGGTGCGGATGCAGCAATGAATAAATATAATCGCAAGAAAAACGATTGAGGTGACAGACTATGAGATCTTTTTTGCAGCCGCTTTTCGAACTCGCTGAGTTTGAGAAAATCGCAGAAAACAGCAAAAAAAATCGAGGAGTCCTTGTAGTATCCGGATGTATAGAGTCCCAGAAAGTCCATATGATGTATGGGCTTTCCGGGCTCTTTCCATTTCGTCTGATTCTGGCACAGGATGAGCGAAAGGCGAAGGAACTTTATGAGGATTATCGGTTTTACGACAAAAATGTGCTCTTTTATCCGGCGAAGGATCTTCTGTTCTTTCAGGCGGATATTCACGGAAATCTGCTGATCCGCCAGAGAATGCAGGTAGTGAAGGCGCTTCTTGAGCGAAAAGAAGTGACAGTGATTACCAGCATTGACGGATGTATGGATTATCTGCTTCCTCTGGAAAAAGTAGAACAGAGACTTCTTCATTTCGCATCCGACAGCACGCTGGACCTTGGCACTTTCCGAAAGGATCTTGTGGCTCTCGGGTATGAACTTGTGGGACAGGTGGAAATGCCGGGACAGTTCTCTGTGCGCGGAGGAATTATCGACCTTTATCCTCTGACGGAAGAAAATCCATGGAGAATTGAACTCTGGGGAGATGAGATTGATTCCATTCGAAGTTTTGATGCAGAGAGCCAGCGTTCTCTGGAGGATCTGGATGAGATCACCATTTATCCGGCCGGTGAGCTGATCGGACAGAAGAATATGGTTTCCTTCCTGGATTATTTCCCGAAGGAGCAGTCGATCATCTTTCTGGATGAGCCAAACCACCTCATGGAAACAGGAGAAGCGGTGGAGGAAGAGTATCAGCTAAGCCGTAAGCGCCGGGAGGAGAAGGGAGAGACAACTCTCCCTTCAGAGTGGCTGTGCAGATTCGAAGATGTGCGAAAGGAACTGAATACCAGAAGATGCGTGGCACTGTCTGCCCTGGATCCAAAACAGGATAAGTGGAAAATCACAGAGCGTTACAGCATCGCCGTTCAGACGATGAGCTCTTACAACAACAGCTTTGAACTTCTGGTGAAGGATCTGGAAAAATATAAGTCCAGAGGATATCGCGTGCTGCTGCTTTCCGGCTCCCGCACAAGAGCAGAGCGACTGGCAAAGGATCTTCAGGGAGAAGGTCTGTCGGCATTTTATGGAAAAGATTACGACAGAGAGCTTGCTCCCGGAGAAATCATGGTACTTTACGGCCATGCAAGAAAAGGCTTCGAGTATCCGCTGATCAAATTTGCCGTCATTAGTGAGACGGATATTTTCGGACAGGAACAGAAGAAAAAAAAGAAAAAGAAGAACTACAGCGGCAAGCGTATTCAGGACTTTGCGGAGCTTTCCATCGGAGATTATGTGGTACATGAGCGTCATGGTCTTGCTGTTTATCGGGGAATCGAGAAAGTCACCGTAGACAAAACGGTCAAAGACTATATTAAACTGGAGTATCAGGGAGGCAGTTTTCTCTATATTCTGGCAACCCAGACCGACGCTCTGCAGAAATATACAGGAGCAGAGACGGCACGCCCGCCGAAGCTGAACCGCCTGGGAACCCAGGAGTGGAACCGCACCAAGAGCAAAGTCAAAGGGGCGGTAAAGGACATTGCGAAGGAACTGGTGGAACTCTATGCTGCCCGTCAGGAAAAGGAAGGCTACGTCTGTGGTCCGGATACGGTATGGCAGAGGGAATTTGAGGAAATGTTTCCATATGAGGAGACCGAAGATCAGCTGACGGCGATCGAGGATACCAAGCGGGATATGGAGAGTACCAAGATCATGGACCGCCTTGTCTGCGGTGATGTTGGATACGGAAAGACCGAAGTGGCTCTTCGCGCGGCCTTCAAGGCAGTGCAGGAGAGCCGACAGGTGGTGTATCTGGTGCCAACCACCATCCTTGCCCAGCAGGTATACAACACATTTCTTCAGAGAATGAAAGAATTTCCGGTGAATGTGGGACTTCTCTGCCGATTCCGTACCCCGGCGCAGCAGAAAAAGACCATTCAGGAGATGAAGAAAGGCCAGGTGGACATTCTCGTTGGAACCCATCGAGTACTTTCCAAAGATGTGGAGTTCAAAAACCTCGGTCTTTTGATTGTAGATGAGGAGCAGCGTTTTGGTGTTGCCCATAAAGAAAAAATCAAACAGCTGAAGAAAGATGTGGATGTTCTGACACTTACGGCGACTCCGATTCCGAGAACACTTCATATGAGTATGATCGGAATCAGGGATATGAGTGTCCTGGAAGAGCCGCCTATGGATCGAATGCCGATTCAGACGTATGTTATGGAATATGATGAGGAAACTGTCAGAGAGGCGATTCACAGAGAACTTCGACGGGGCGGTCAGGTTTACTATGTGTACAACCGCGTCACCGACATTGCAGATGTGGCGCTTAGACTTGCGAAACTTCTGCCGGAGGCACGAGTGGATTTTGCCCATGGACAAATGAGCGAAAAAGAACTCGAGCAGGTGATGTATCAGTTCATTAACGGGGAAATTGATGTGCTTGTGTCCACTACCATCATTGAGACCGGTCTGGATATTTCCAATGTAAATACGATGATCATTCACGATTCCGACCGCTACGGCCTTTCCCAGCTGTACCAGCTTCGGGGACGAATTGGCCGTTCCAACCGTACCGCCTACGCCTTTTTGATGTATCGAAGAAATGTAATGCTCAAAGAAACCGCAGAAAAACGTCTTGCAGCCATCAGAGAGTACACAGATCTTGGAAGCGGATTCAAAATTGCCATGCGAGATCTGGAACTTCGAGGAGCAGGAAACCTCCTGGGAGCACAGCAGCACGGGCACATGAATGCCGTGGGCTATGATCTCTACTGCAAAATGCTCTCGGATGCGGTGCAGGAGGCAAAAGGAATCGAGACGATGGATGATTTCGAGACAACCATCGACCTGATTCTGGATGCATATCTTCCGGATTCCTACATTTCCAATGAATATCAGAAACTGGAGCTCTACAAGAGAATTGCAGGAATTCAGACAGAGAGAGACTATGATGATATGCTGGAAGAATTAATTGACCGTTTTGGAGATCCATCTAAGGCAGTCCTGAATCTTCTGGCTGTAGCCCAGCTGAAAGCGACGGCTCATCAGGCTTATGTGACAGAAATTAAGCAGATTGGTGAGCAGATACGAATTACATTGTACGAAAATGCAAAACTGGATCCTTCGGGAATCCCGGATCTCATACAGAAATACCGCCGGAGACTGCAGTTCAAGGCAGACAAAGAACCGAAATTTCTGTTTCAGCCGGAAGGGGATGTCATTTATTCTCTCATGGAATTCTGTCGGGAACTGGGGGCTCTGGCTTGAAGGTGTTAAAGTTTATGGGTGAACTATGATCTGAATCTTCAAAAAATATCTCAAAAAATGAGGATCGTGAATGAGAATGATGCTTTTGTTTTTTCTTCTTTGAATTGTAACAATTACTTGCTCATTTTCGAAAAAAAGATTATACTCTTTCTAGCGACTTATATTTGGAGGTATTGTAATGAATTCAATTAAGAAGACAATCGTATTCGCATTAACCGGAGCTCTGGCTATGAGCCTTCTTTCCGGATGCGGTAAAGAAACATTAGATGGAACAAAAACAGTAGCAATCGTAGATGGAGAGGAACTTCCTCTTGGGGTTTTAAGCCTTTATGCCCGTCAGCAGCAGGCAATGTATGAGAATTTTTATCAGGCATACATGGGATCGACTCCGGGATGGGACAATGTTGTCGATGAGGAGACCAATCAGACCTATGGTGAGCAGATGGTACAGACCAGTCTTGATACGATCGAGGAGATGATGCTGCTCAAGGCAAAGGCTGCAGATTACGGTGTTGAAATTAGCGACGAGGATCGTGAAAACATCAAAAAAGCAGCGGAAGAATTCATGGCAGCCAACTCTGAGGAGACCATCAAAGAACTTTCCATCACTCAGGAGCAGGTAGAGACTTATCTTGAACTGCAGACTTACCAGACACGTATGTATGATGCAGTACGCGCTGCAGCAGAAGTAGAGATTACCGATGAGCAGGCAACCCAGTCCACCTTCAGCTATGTATCCATTACCGTAGAGAATCAGGATGCGGAAGCAACTGAGGAAACTACAGAGGAGACCGAAGAAGC
>JAUNAE010000232.1:2288-6091 GCA_030527765.1 Eubacteriales bacterium | reverse complement strand
GTCATATCCTGCGGAATATCCGTATGTCCCTCACCGGCAATACGGCTGATAACAATAATAGCTGTGTCAGAATACTCTTTGGCGCTTGCCATCATTGCATCTGTGTACTGACTGACCGGCGGTTCCGGAAGATCCCAGTTCTGTGCTGCCTCGATCGACATCTCTGCACGAGATCCGCAGTATGCTGTATAAAAATCCATCAGTTCCTGATTAACCTCAAATCCTGCATTCTTCAGACTGTCAATCAGGGAAACCTTCTCGTACAGTGCATTGATTCCGCCGGAACCTGTTCCGCCGTAAACCGGATTAGACGCGGCCCAGCCGAAAACATTGACCGTTTTCTTTTCCATTGGGAGGAATCCATCCTGATTCTGCAGAAGAACAAATCCTTCCTCTGCAATCTGCTCTGCAACCTTTGTCGCACTCACTGTTGTCTCCTCAGAAACTGTACCGCTTCCCATAGACAGGCTGACCAGCGTGTACATAGGTCCAAATACCACTGAATTAACTACAATAATAATACCCAGAAGCATGGCAAACAGTGCCTCCAGACAAATCATTTTACGCAGCGGCTTATCCTTCTTTCGCACAATGATCATCACAGCAATAGCTGCAATAATGATCACGGCAAGCGCAATCAGATAATTCTTACATGTCTGTAATACGCCGATGACATCTGACATTTCAATCTTAATCATCTACTACCTCCCTGGGGACTTGCCCTTTTTGAATTAACCGGTTCAGGTTGCTTGTTGATATAAAGATATCACGGCTGCATTTTCATGACGTCATTTGTCATAAACTGTATCTTTTTTGACACGTACTGTTATTTTATTAATAACAGCTAAGTTTGATTATGCTGTTTAATGTCTCATTTTTTCATTGCTATTTTATCACTGCTATCATATTATCAATAACAGCTAACACAGAAAGGAACCGCTATGCGTTATTCAACGAAATTAAGTGATGCCGCACATATTCTTGTGCTGATAGCACTGAACCCTTATGATGAATTGACCAGTCAGCAGATTGCCCGCAGCATTGCAACCAATCCGGGTTTTGTCCGCCAGATAATGTCTATGCTTCGCAAATCCGGACTCATCGTAAGTATCACCGGTCATGCCAAACCGGCGCTCAGCCGTCCGGCATCCGAAATATCCTTACTGGATATCTACAGGGCTGTCGAAGGTGATAAACCCCTGCTTCATCTGGATATCGATACCAATCCCGATTGCGGTGTCGGCATCGGAATCCAAAGTGCGCTGAAAGATTACTATGCTGAAATTCAGGAGCTCGCAGAGCAGCGCATGAAACACATCACATTGCAAAATATCGTCGACACCTATAAAAACAAAGCAGGTATCGACGATATCAGTACATTAATCAATATTTGGATTTAGTTCACTGTGTGCTTTTTTACATTCAGTCTCGAAATTGCACGTGCCAGATGTGCCTGAGCGGCTCGATATTCCTGTATACTTCTTTTCTGAAGCAGTTCCTCTTTAGCAGCTGCTTCAGCTTTTTTTGCACGATTTACATCAATTTCTTCCGGTTTCTCTGCAGAATCCACCAGCACAAGAACCTCATTATTCTCTATCTTCAGCATTCCGTCTGAAACAGAGGCGGCCTTCATCTCTTCTCCTTCTGCCTTATAAGAAAGCATTCCTGATACAATTGCCGAAATGGTATTGCTATGATTGGCCTTAATGCCATATCTTCCTTTTATGGAAGGTACAATAAGAGACTCACATTTTCCTTCAAAAAGAACTTTATCTGCCGCAAGAATATACAACTGGAACGTCTTCATTATGACTCCTCCGGATTCCCGGCCTTATCTATGACATCCTGCAGAGTTCCCACATTATAGAATGCCTCTTCCGGATATTCGTCCATAGATCCGTCGATAATTGCCTTGAATCCCCTGATTGTTTCACTGAGAGGAACATAGATTCCCTTTATGCCGGTAAATTTCTCTGCAACATGTGTCGGCTGTGCTAAAAACTTTTGTATTTTGCGTGCTCTTGATACGGTCAGCTTATCCTCTTCGCCCAATTCATCCATACCTAAAATAGCGATAATATCCTGCAGTTCATTATATTTCTGTAAAATTTCCTGCACCTTACGAGCTGTTTCATAGTGCTCCTGACCAACAATATCAGGTTCCAGAATACGCGATGTGGACTCCAATGGATCAACAGCAGGATAAATACCCTGTTCTGCATTTTTTCTGCTGAGCACTGTCGTTGCATCCAGATGCGCAAATGTTGTCGCCGGTGCCGGATCTGTTAAATCATCTGCCGGGACATAAACTGCCTGCACAGATGTAACGGAACCGTTTTTCGTTGACGTAATGCGTTCCTGCAAAGCACCCATTTCTCCCGCAAGTGTAGGCTGATATCCCACTGCTGAAGGCATTCTTCCCAGAAGTGTGGACACCTCGCTTCCCGCCTGGACAAAGCGGAAAATATTATCAATAAACAACAATACATCCTTGTGTTCTTCTTCTCTGAAATATTCCGCCATCGTCAGTCCTGAAAGTGCGACACGCATACGAACACCGGGGGACTCGTTCATCTGTCCGAATACCATTGCAGTTTTATCGGATACGCCGCTCTCTCTCATCTCATTCCAGAGATCGTTGCCTTCTCTGCTTCGTTCCCCGACTCCGGTGAAAATAGAATATCCGCCGTGTTCCATTGCAATATTGTGAATCAGTTCCTGAATCAGAACCGTTTTGCCAACTCCGGCGCCTCCAAATAATCCGATCTTACCGCCCTTCGGATACGGTTCCAGCAAATCAATCACCTTTATTCCCGTTTCCAGAATATCCGTTACCGGACGCTGCTCCTCAAACGAAGGTGCCTGCCTGTGAATTTCCCATCTTTTTTCCTTTTCAGGAACAGCTTCACCGCCGTCAATCGGCTGTCCAAGTACATTAAACATGCGTCCGAGTGTACATTCTCCTACCGGCACCTGAATACCCGCACCGGTTGCATGAACTTCCATTCCTCTGGAAATATCCTCGCTCTCAGCCAGCATAATACATCTGACACCGGTATTACTGGTATGCTGTGCGACTTCCATAACCCTGTCGGCACCATTCACCTCTACAATCAGTGCCTCTTTGATCTTAGGCAGATCTCCGCTTTCAAAATTCACATCCACGACGGGTCCTGACACGCCAATAATCTTTCCTACATTCATTCTATCTATGCCTCAGCATTATGCTTTCTTCTTTGCGATTTCGCACCGGAGGATACCTCCGTAATTTCCTGTGTTATGACCGATTGTCTGATCCGGTTATACTGAATCGACAGATCACTTAAGATACTATCTGCATTCTGATTCGCAGCGCTCATTGCCATCATGCGTGCATTCTGTTCGCAGCAGAAACTGTCAACCAGTGCGCTGTAAATGAAACCGGATATGTAACTCGGCATAATCGCGTTTAATATGGTTTCAACTGAAGGCAGAAATTCAAATGCACCTTGCACCGGTTTTTCCTTCTCTGCTGTATCAGCAAACTGCTGTCTATGAAACGGAAGAAGCCTTTCCAGGACAGCTTCTTCCTTCAGACTGTTTCTCATATCTGTATATATGATAAATATTTTGCCAAGTTCTCCCTTGCTATACCCTTCCAGCAAAATAGAGCTGATCTCTCTTGCGCGATCCATTGTGGGATTTTGCGCAGTATATAAGAAACTACGTTCAATTGGAATATGGTTTTGTCTGAAAAACTGGCGTCCGTATTCTCCTACAACATAAAATTTAGTTTCAGGATGTTCTTCATATAGTTTTTGTGC
>JAUNAE010000232.1:0-2278 GCA_030527765.1 Eubacteriales bacterium | reverse complement strand
GCCTGCCTGATTACATTCTGATTGTATGCACCGGCGAGACCTTTATCCGCAGTAATCACCAGACACCCATATGTTCCATCCGGAATATGGCTTCCATCCGCAGGGTAAAAATAATTACTTTCCGCATCTTTTGCAGTACGGAAAATTCTCTTGATTTCCCCTTGTAAAGCACAAAAATAAGGTCTGGTCTGATCCAATTCCGCTTTTGCCTTTCGCATTTTTGTGGATGCAATCAAATACATGGCGTTGGTTATCTTTTGTGTGTCTTTAACACTGCCGATTCGATTTTTAATTTCTGCTGTACTTGCCACTTAATACACCGCCTTACTTCATGTTTTGTTTACTCCACTGTGTTTCAAATTTCTTAGCGGTTTGCAGAATATTTTCACGATTCGTATCCGATAAAATTCCGCTCTCATCAATTTCATTGAATTCTTCCACACATTTTTCCTGTAAATATTTAAGAAGCTCTGTACGGAAACTCTCCATCTGATTTAACGGAATATTCTGCATGACATGACCGAGTGCAGCAATGAGAAGTGCTACCTGCTCATGCTGTTTAAAGGGATGATTTTGCTGCTGTCTCAATAGTCTCATCAGCCCCTGACCATAATAGAGCCTCTTTTTGGTTGCCTCATCCAGGTCACTTGAAAACTGAGTGAACACTTCCATCTCCCGATATTGAGCGAGTTCCAGTCGAATAGCACCGGCCGCTTTTTTCATGGCCTTTGTCTGCGCATCGCCACCGACTCTTGAGACAGAAAGTCCCACATTGACTGCAGGTCTCTGTCCGGCAAAAAACATATCGCTTTCCAGAAATATCTGGCCATCTGTAATGGATATGATATTGGTCGGAATGTACGCCGAGACATCGCCCGCCTGTGTCTCGACAATCGGCAGTGCCGTCATGCTGCCGCCGCCTTTTTCCTCAGACAGATGTGCAGATCGTTCAAGAAGTCTGGAATGAAGATAAAAGACATCACCAGGATAGGCTTCTCGTCCGGGTGAGCGTTCCAGCAGCAGGGAAAGCTCTCGATATGCCACTGCATGTTTGGATAGATCATCGTATACAATCAGTACATCCCGGCCCTGTTTCATAAAGTATTCACCGAGTGCAGATCCGGCATAAGGTGCAATATACTGAAGCGGAGTAGCATCACTTGCTGAAGCGCTGACTACAATGGAGTATTTCATCGCATCATGCTTCTTTAATGTCTCTACCAGCCCTGCCACGGAGCTTGCTTTTTGTCCAATCGCAACATAGATGCAGATTACATTCTTTCCGTTCTGGTTCAGAATGGTATCCAAAGCAATAGCAGTTTTTCCGGTTTGCCTATCCCCGATGATCAGTTCTCTTTGTCCTTTGCCAATGGGAAACATGGAGTCAATCGCAAGCAAACCTGTTTCCATCGGTTCATTGACCGGTTGTCTGTCGATAATACTCGGAGCAGGTGTCTCAACCGGATGATACCCATTATTCGAAATTATTCCGTTACCATCGATCGGATTTCCAAGTGCGTCGATAATTCGTCCGATAAATCCGTCTCCTACCGGAACACCAGCAGTCTTACCGGTTCTCTTTACCTCACTTCCTGCAACTATTTCCCTGTCATCACCAAACAAAATACATCCGACTTTTCCGGGCTTCAGATCCTGAACCATTCCACGAACGCCATTTGAAAAGATCACAATTTCACCGTATCGAACATTCGGCAGACCGCTCACAGTGGCAATCCCGTCGCCAACCGTTAAAACGTTTCCGGTTTCCTGATTTCCGGTATCCGGTTTCCAGTTATAAACAGCTTCCCTGATCAGTGAGATAACTTCTCCTTCTCCTGCCGCCTCTTCGCTGAATACCTGTTTAATTTCATCTACCTTCTGCTCTTTCAGATTCTTCTCCTTTAAAACACGTTCCATTCTCTGTTTTGCTCCTTATTGCTCCTGGCGGAATGTATCCAATGCATTATTACCTGAAGTATCTGCCAGACGTTCCATAGCACGAACGGTCAGTTTTTCTATCTCCTGCCGAGCTTCCCTGATCAGTTTCTCTTTTTCAATCTCGCCGCTTGCTCTTGCTTCTTCCAGTAACTTCTCACACTGCTGTTTAGTCTTCTGTACTTCCTGAACTTTCATCTTCAAAAGCTCCAATTTTGCAGCTGCACGTTTTTCTGCAATTTCATTCTCTGCGTTTTGCATCCGTGCCTCCCACTGTGCTTTTGTTGTCTCTGCTGCATTCATTCGACTGTCAGCTGCTTCTTCAATACTCCGATAATGTTCT
>JAUNAE010000231.1:3464-6095 GCA_030527765.1 Eubacteriales bacterium | reverse complement strand
AGCTGCTGACGGGAATCGGACCCGTGACCTCCGCCTTACCAAGGCGACGCTCTACCGACTGAGCCACAGCAGCATTTCTTATGTCTTAGCAAGAAGTTTTGTCTTTCTCGCTGCGACTCGTTTATAATATCAAAAGACCATATTATTGTCAACAGTTATTTTCACTTTTTTTGAAAAAATTAAAAAAACTCTTGAAGGGTGAAATTTTGTGAAAGGGATTTGAAGCAAAGAACTTTAAAAACAAGTAGAAATATGTTAAAATGCTAACTATCAGTATCTCTGGGAGGATTAGGAATGGAGAACGAAACAGTTTCAAAAAATTTTATTGAAAACATTATTGATAAGGATCTGGCAGAAGGTGTTTATGATACCGTACACACACGTTTTCCGCCGGAACCAAACGGCTATCTGCATATCGGACATGCGAAGTCCATTCTGCTGAACTATGGCCTGGCTCAGGAATATAATGGTAAATTTAACATGCGTTTTGATGATACAAACCCGACAAAAGAAAAATCCGAGTTTGTAGAATCCATCAAAGCAGATATCAAGTGGCTGGGTGCAGACTGGGAAGACAGATTGTTCTTTGCATCTGATTATTTTGAACAGATGTATGAAGGCGCAGTGAAACTGATCAAAAAAGGCAAAGCCTATGTTTGTGATCTGACTGCAGAGGAGATTCGTGAGTATCGCGGAACTCTGACAGAGCCTGGAAAAGAGAGCCCATATCGCAGCCGAAGTGTAGAAGAGAATCTGCAGTTGTTTGAGGATATGAGAGCGGGAAAATTTGCAGATGGGGAGAAAGTACTCCGTGCAAAGATCGACATGGCTTCTCCGAACATGAACATGAGAGACCCGGTTATTTACCGCGTGGCTCATATGACACATCACAGAACAGGAGATACCTGGTGTATCTATCCAATGTATGATTTTGCACATCCGATTGAGGATGCAATTGAAGGTGTAACACATTCTATTTGTACGCTGGAGTTTGAGGATCACAGACCGCTGTATGACTGGGTCGTACGTGAACTGGAATATCCTCATCCGCCAAAACAGATTGAGTTTGCAAAACTGTATCTCAAGGATGTTGTTACCGGTAAGCGTTACATCAAGAAACTTGTAGAAGACGGAATTGCAGACGGATGGGATGATCCGCGTCTTGTTTCCATTGCAGCTCTGAGACGCCGCGGCTTTACTCCGGAGTCCATTAAGATGTTTGTAGATCTGGTAGGAGTTTCCAAGGCGAACAGTATTGTAGATTATGCGATGCTTGAGTACTGTATCCGTGAGGATCTGAAGACAAAGAGACCGCGTCTTATGGCTGTGCTTGATCCGATTCGTCTCGTGATCGACAACTACCCGGGAGACGATGTGGAATATCTGACTGCTCCGAACAATATGGAGAATGAGGCTCTTGGAAGCCGTGAAATTCCATTTGGAAAAGAACTGTATATCGAGCGTGAAGATTTCATGATTGAGCCGCCGAAGAAATATAAACGTCTGTTTGTAGGAACCGAGGTTCGTCTGATGAACGCTTATTTTGTTACCTGTACAGGATATGAGACTGATGAAGATGGCAACGTAACCGTAGTACATTGTAATTATGATCCTGCAACAAAGGGCGGCAATGCTCCGGATGGACGTAAAGTCAAAGGAACCATCCACTGGGTTGAGGCAACTCATGCAGGCAAGGCAGAAGTGAGACTGTATGAGAATATCGTAGATGAAGAGAAGGGTGTGTATAACAAAGAGGATGGTTCTCTGAATCTGAATCCGAATTCCCTTACAAAAGCAACCGCTTATGTAGAACCGGCTCTGATGGAAGCAAAGGGCTACGACAGCTATCAGTTTGTACGAAATGGATTCTTCTGTGCTGATATCAAAGATTCCAGAGATGGACAGCCGGTATTTAACCGCATTGTATCTCTGAAGAGTTCTTTCAAATTACCAAAAGCGTAACTGCAGTCCTAAGTCCGGAGGGATCTCAAAGGGTACTGGGAATCCCACCGGATGTTTCAGGAAAGCAGTACCATAGACAAGTAGTTGCTCTTTAACTACCAAAAAACATCATCACATATGGAGGGAACACAATGAAAAAACTGAATGTAGCAAAAAAGGATGCATGTATGGCATGTAAGGCATGTGAGATTGCCTGTTCAGAGGCTTTCTACAAAACCTTTGATGAGGAACTGTCCTGCATCCACATTGAGACTAAGAAAGACGGCGTAACACCAATGCCGAAGGTTTGCGTACAGTGCGGTAAATGTGAAAAAGCCTGTCCGGAAGGTGCAATCACCCAGAATCCAAAGGGCGTTTACATGATCAACAAAAAACTTTGCGTTGGCTGTGGAAAATGTGTTGAGGCCTGTCCATTCGGTGTTATGGTTAAGGCAGAAGACAAACCTACTGCAAGCAAATGTATTGCATGCGGTATCTGCGTAAAAGCATGTCCGATGGATGTACTTGAAATCAAAGAGGCTTAATAGAAAAAATAGCATAAATAAAACGAGCAGGGAATCCTGCTCGTTTTTTAATACGTATAAGAATCAGATCTCGTCAAGCTTTGCAGCTTCTTCAAGAGTTTCTGCTTCCATCTCTTCAGCAGCAGCCTCAAGATCTTCCGGAGTT
>JAUNAE010000231.1:0-3454 GCA_030527765.1 Eubacteriales bacterium | reverse complement strand
GGAAAGTTCTTCCGCTGTTTCCTCTTCAGCAGCAGCTTCCTCAGCTGTTGCCCAGTCCTGGAATTCCTCAGGGGAGTTTACAGAAACTTCCTCGTCCTCTGTATCCTCGTCGTCGCTAAATTCATCATCGAAGTCATCGTCAAAATCATCATCGAAATCTTCAAATTCATAGCTGGATTTTTTGAAGCAGTATGCTGCAACGGCACCTGCTACAGCGGCGGTGGCTGCGCCGACAGCGAGTAATCCAAGATATTTATTTCTTTTTGCCATAATCAGTAATTCTCCTCTCTTTGGAATTGCGAATTGCCCAGAGCGCTCTCTGTCTGGATAATATTCTAATACTTTTCAGGGAAAAAGAAAAGAGTAAGAAAGAAAATCTTGGATTTTCGATGCGTCGACTGGTTTTCGAAAAGAAAAATGTACGAAGAGATTCCTGACTGAGAGGATTTCTTTCCTAATATAATGGAGAAAAAGAAGTTGCGGCAGAGGGGCTTCGGGAGTATACTAAACTCCGAAACGGAGGATGGAAAATGAGTAGAGTGATTCTTGCCTCGGCATCACCAAGACGAAGAGAACTTCTCGGCAAAGCCGGAGTGGTATTTGAAGTGAAGCCGGGCAGTGGCGATGAAATCATCACAAAAGAAAAGCCATGGGAAATCGTTGAGGAACTTTCCGCGGCAAAGGCGTTCCAGGGAGCCGAGCTTCAGAAGAATGCAGAAGAAGGAACCGTGATTATCGGTGCTGATACCGTGGTGGCTTATGAGAATAGAATTCTTGGAAAACCAAAGGATGAACAGGATGCAATCGAGACATTGGAAATGCTGCAGGGGAAAACTCATCAGGTATATACCGGTGTGACATTGCTTGTTCGGAAAGGAGAAAACTTTGTGCCTCACACGTTTCACGAGTGTACAGATGTAACATTTTTGCCTGTTTCCAGAGAAGTGATTGAAGATTATGTTCGAACAGGAGAACCGATGGACAAAGCCGGAAGCTATGGAATTCAGGGAACATGGGGAGTTCATGTGGCCGGTTTTAAGGGAGATTATGAAAATGTGGTCGGACTTCCGGTTCAGAGACTACTAAGAGAAGCTGAAAAAATTGGAATAGAGTTTGGAGGACAAAAGTAATGTGGAAAGCCTGTATTTTTGATTTGGATGGAACACTTGCAAATACATTGGACTCTATGGCGGTTGTGATGAATGCGGTGCTGCGTTCCTATGACCTGAAGGAACTTCCGGTAGATAATTATCGTTATTACTGCGGAGAAGGAGCCTCGGTTCTGGTTCGCAGATGTCTGGAAGCGGCCGGAGATTCCGATCTTCAGTACTATGAGGAGGCGGAGAAGAAATACCGCAGGCAGTTTGACGAGGATCCACTGTTCAAGGTGTCTCATTATCCGGGAATGCCGGAAACACTGAGATATCTGAAAGAAAAGGGAATCCCTCTTGGAGTGTGTTCAAATAAACCGGACATCGCAGCCAAAAAAGTGGTGAAAGAAATGTTCGGAACAGAGTTGTTTCTTGAGGTTGCCGGACAGAGCGAACAAATTCGTCGAAAACCGGCCCCTGATGGACCTCTTGCAATTGCAAAGGCATTTCAGGTGAAACCGGAAGAATGCCTGTATATCGGAGATACAAAAACAGATATGCAGACCGGAAAGGCTGCCGGAATGTATACCATTGGGGTTCTGTGGGGCTTCCGGGATAAAGAGGAACTTGTGAATAATGGTGCGGACATTGTCATTGAACACCCGGAACAATTGAAGGATTTTTTTGAGGAGAGAACATAACATGATTAAAATGATAGCAAGCGATCTGGATGGAACACTGCTGTTAAACGGAGCGCAGAAACTTCCGGAAGAGATTTTTGATCGAATTCGTGATCTGAAGAAACTGGGCATTGAATTTGTGGCAGCAAGTGGAAGACAGTTTCCGAATATGTACCGTATGTTCAAAGAGAGTGCGGATGACATTAATTATATCTGTGAAAATGGTGCGATTGCCATTTATGAAGGCAAGGTTCTGTATGAGGATGAATTTGATAAGGATCTGCTGATGGAGATTGTGAAAACAATCTGGGATCGGGATCAGGCAGAATTCACCTGCTCCCACAAGGATTATCACTATCTTATGCCAAAGACAAAAGAATTCGAGAACCATATGCTTCATGTCGTGAAAAATGACTGCAAAATCGTAAACAGTCTGGATGAAATTACAGAACCATGTGTTAAGGCTGCTGTTTATGAGCCGGGCGGGAATACGGAGGAAGGAATCGAATTCTGGCGAAGCAAATTTGGAGACCGGTGCGTTGTTGTAACCTCGGGAAATCAGTGGATGGATTTTATCCCATTTGGAACAAACAAGGCCAAAGGCGTGAAAAAGATGCAGGAAGTTCTCGGAGTGAAGCCGGAGGAATGTATTGTGTTTGGAGATGAATATAACGATATTGAAATGCTGAAAAGCGTGAAGTACAGCTTCGCTATGAGTCATTCCAAACAGGGAGTAAAAAGTGCGGCTGCTTATGAAACCCCTTCTGTGCTGGATACGTTACAGAAACTGATTGATGCAAAAGGAGATGTGGAGGCGATTATATGATTTATTCAAAAGAATGTCTGGAAACTTTTTTGGAAAAACAGGGGCAGCTGTTTGATGAGCCGGTAGCGGAAACACTTCAGGAAGCAGATGATTTTCTGGATGACTGTATGGCGGTAGTTGTGAAGAATCTTCGAGAAGTAAGAGCTTACCTTGAAGAAGTGGGGGCAGATGTGGATGGTATGTCCAACGAGGAATTGAAAGAACAGAGTGAAGTGTTCTGTCTGCCAAACGGAACTTATCTGATTGTAGAAGGGTAAAGTGAAAATTACATCCTTAAAAAATGCTATGTTAGAATAAACTTAAATGACGGCATTGTCAGTAAGGAGGGAATACTATGAATAAGAGACGACTGACGGCAATTATAATGTCCGTATTCATGATTTTATCTATGATTCCAAATCTTGTATTTGCTGAGATGACAACAGAAATGCTCGGAGGCAAATTAAAAGTAGCCGGAATTGTAATGACTGGTACGGAACTTCGGGGTGATTATTCGATGGTGACACCGGCAGGAATCACCGACGATGATGTTACCTTTGAATGGACAAGAAATGATGCACAGGATCCGGGACAAGTTCCGACGGTTCTTGGCACGGAAAGAACGTACACACCGAATGACGGGGATCTTGGTTATACACTGACCCTCAAAATTACAGGTATTCCGGAACGGGGATTGTCCGGAGAACTTGTTGTGACAACAAATCCTGTAGCTGCAACTGCAGAAGAAGCAGCGGCTTATCCACAGGATGATGATGATTTTCAGGTATATATCGATAATGGAGATCAGGGACAGACCGATGACGGAACTGTCTGGACAGACAACGGGGAACAGAATTGGACGGACAATGGAGAAGAAA
>JAUNAE010000230.1 GCA_030527765.1 Eubacteriales bacterium | reverse complement strand
GAATGCTCCCGGCGCCTTAACAAAGATACCGATCGGTTCTACAGAGGATGGAAGAACTGCTTTTCCAAAAGCGGTTCCGGCTCCAAGGAACTCACGGAGAAGACCGATGATGACGAGGGCGATAGTAAAACCAAGTCCCATTCCAAGACCGTCAAAGAATGCCAGATCCGGATCAACTTTGTTTGCATATGCCTCTGCACGTCCAAGGATAATACAGTTAACAACAATCAGTGGAATATAAATTCCAAGCTGGCTGTAGATTCCCGGAGTATACGCCTGCATCAGAAGATCTACCACTGTTACAAGGGATGCAACAATGACGATGTATGCCGGCAGACGAACCTGATCCGGAATCAGATTTCTCAGAGCGGAAATAATCATGTTTGAGAAAATAAGTACAGCAAGAGTGGAAAGTCCCATTCCAAGGCCGTTGATTGCAGATGTGGTAACTGCCATTGTCGGGCACATACCAAGCATCAGAATCAAGGCCGGATTCTCTTTGATAATACCGTTATAAATTCGTTCTGAATATTGCTTCATTTCTTTGTCCCCTCCTTCCTGTACATTCTCTGCGTAAAACGCAAGAGCTGTATTCACTGCGTTTACAACAGCGCTGGAGGTCACAGATGCACCGGAAACAGAATCAATCTCGTTGTCTGCAGAAGAATTTCCCTGTTTATTAAGAACAAAGGCATCTGCTTTCTTTCCATTAAACTGAGATTTGAATTCCTCTTCATCTGCTCTCATACCCATACCTGCAGTTTCGTTCAGTTCTGTAAATGCAATGCCGGTAACAGTTCCATCCGAAGTTAATCCTACAGACAGCGTAATATTTCCATCAAAACCATCTGCGGAAGTTACACTGATGACATAACCGCAATCGGATCCGTCTGCTGCTTTTGCAGTCACAGCTGAGTTCACATAGGTTCTTCCAAACTTCGCATCATATGTACTGCCGTCAAGTGCTTCGATGGCAGCATTGAAATCATCGTTTGCTTCAAAGGTATCTGCGTCCGGAAGTACTGCAAAATAAGACTCCGCATTCGCCAGAAGTTTCTGCTCTTCAATTTTGGATTTTGTTACCATATAGACACTGCTGAGAGCCAGACCTGCAATCAATGTAATAACCGTCAGGTTAACAGCAGCCTTCGGGAACTCTTTCTTCTCATATTCCCCGTTGGTTTTGTATCCAAGCGGACGTGGAATCGGAAGTTTGTCAATAAACGGAACAAGAAGATTGGACATAATAATTGCATAGCTGAAAGAGTCCGCTGCTGTTCCGTACACGCGGAAAATCGCCGCAATGATACCGATTGCTGCACCGTAAACCATATGCCCCTTTGGGGTAACCGGACTTGTGACAGGATCTGTTGCCATGAAGAATGCACCCATGAGAAGACCACCGCCGCAAAGATGTGCCAGAAGGAACTGAGGATCAAATCCCTGTCCTCCGAACAGTCCCATAAACAGTGTAAATGCAATTATACAGGACACCGGAATCTCCAATGTGATTCCGCCCATAAGCCACAGAAGAAGTCCTCCAATAAGAAGGGCTGCTGCAGATCCACCGATTACGCCGCTTGCGTTGCCGGAATACAGTGCTGCCAGATGAATGCTCTCTCCTGCTTTCAAAGCAGCAAGTGGTGTGGAGGAGCTGACTGCATCTGCAGGGAAACTTGTCATAATGCTTCCAAATGAAATCAGAAGGAAACATCTTCCTGCAAGAGCCGGGTTCATAAAGTTCTTACCAAGTCCTCCGAAGAAGCATTTTACAAAAAGAATTGCAAAGATACTTCCCACTGCCGGAATATAAAGCGGTACAGAAGGTGACAGAGACAGGGCGAGAAGAAGTCCCGTAACAGCCGCACTGCCATCTCTTACCGTATTCTGCTTATGCGCAAAATAATCAAATACAAATTCTGTGAGCATTGCGGTGACCATGGAAACCGCAATGAGCAGAAATGCGTGAAGACCGTATCGTACAACTCCGCAAACAGCTGCCGGAAGTAAGGCAAGCATAACATCCAGCATAACCTTTCCAGTTGTAAGGCTGCTGCGAATGTGCGGGCTTGATGATACGTTTAATAATTTCTTATTCATGTTCTAAGCCCCCTTACTTCTTTCTTTTTGCAGCCATAATATCAGCTTTTGTCTGTTTGAACAGCTGCATCAGCGGCCGTTTGGCCGGGCATACGTAGGTACAGGAACCACAGGCGATACAATCCAGACCATAGTAGCGTTTTTCATACTGGTCATAGTCTTTTCGCTCTGCCGCATCCGCCATCATCTGAGGAATCAGATGAATCGGACATGCTCTCGTACATCTTCCGCATCGAATACATGCGGTCTCCTGCATCTTCGCAAGTTCTACTTCATCCTCAGCCAGTACCGTAAGGGCATTGTTGTTTTTTGCAACCGGCACATCCAGAGCCGCCATGGCGATTCCCATCATCGGGCCACCGCTCAGAACTTTTTTGACCGTGCAGTCCGGCTTAATTCCACCGGCCGCTTCAATTAATTCTTCACAGGAAGTACCAATCTTCACAGCCATGGTGCATGGCTTCGCCACTGCGTCACCGGATACTGTGAAATAACGCTCCATCAGCGGTTCTGAGTAGTGTACTGCACGATAAATCGCATTCAAAGTGCTTACATTCAGTACCACACAGCCTACATCTGCAGGAAGCTGTCCGAATCGCAAGTCTCTTCCACTGATTACAGAAATCAGATTACGCTCTCCGCCTTCCGGATACTTCGCCATCACCGGCTGTACGGAAATCTGTTTCTCTCCGGCGCAAACCGCTTCCATTGCTTTGATTGCATCCGGCTTATTATCCTCAATTGCAATGACACCCACTGCATTCGGATAAAGCTGAAGTACCAGTCTCAGTCCTTCTACGATAGCTCTGTTTTCTTCCTGCATGAGACGGTCATCACAGGTGATATACGGTTCACACTCGGAACCATTGGCAATGACAAAATCAATCGCTTCCGGATCCTTCACAGCAAGCTTCACATGGGTCGGAAAACCTGCTCCGCCCATACCAACGATTCCGGCATTTTTTACCGCATCGAGAAGATCTTTGTTAGAAACGGTTTCCTCATCGATTTTCTTTCCGACACCTTCCATAAGGGTATATTCCCCGTCGTTCTCAACAACCACACAGGTGGCCTTGGCACCGGATGCCGTTCTTCTCTGTTCAATTCCCTTTACCGTTCCGGATACAGAACTGATGATATTGGCAGATACAAATCCGTCCGCTTCCGCAAGAATCTGTCCCGCAAGTACGTGATCACCTTTGGAAACAACCGGTTTTGCCGGCTTTCCGATATGCTGATTCACCGGGAATACAAGATCTCCCTTCGGAAGATATTTATTGACCGGGCCACCAAGGGAAAGCTCTTTCTTTCCATCCGGGTGAACACCGCCCCGAAATGTCTTCAATTTCATAGTCTACCCCCTAAGCATTATTTGCCTGCTACAAGCTTTGCTGCGTGACGTGCAAAGGTCATAGTACGTCCACATGCAAGACCCGTCATAAGGTTCGGATAATTGTTCGCAAAGAATCCGCCTGTGCAGTCTCCGGAAGCATACAGTCCCTCAATCGGAGTACCGTCTTCTTTGATTACCTGCATGTCTGTATTGATACGGATACCATCCAGTGTTGTCAGATGCCATGCACCGGTTCTGATTCCAAAGAACGGAGCTTTGTCAACCGGAGTCATACGATGTTTCTCTTTACCGTAGTCCTCATCTACACCCTTCTTGCAAAGCTCATTGTATCTCTCAACAGTCTCTACAAAATTGTCTGCCGGGATTCCAAGACCTTCAGCCAGTTCTTCCAGAGTGTCTGCTTTGATCAGATATCCTTCATCTACATGATCGGTCATCATCTGATCCCATACAGAATCGAAATCTCTGTTGCTCAGTGCACCGTTATCGAACGGGAACAGACGGCAGCATCCAACCTCATCAAACTGCTCTGCATATTTCTTGCTGTTGGAGTCAAAAATATCACAGTAGGTGTGATATGGCTGCATATACATAGAATGAAGCATAAATTCATAAGGACCGGACTCATTGCAGAATCTCTTACCATTCAGATTTACTTTGAGGAATGGCTGCTCACCGAACCAGAACCACTTTCCGTTTGTCTTATATCCTGCAGTATCTGTCGGGAGACAGGAAGCACGGTTGAACATCATGGACTCGTGAGTAGGATCCATCTGCGCACCTTCCCAGAGCATTGCGCGAATACCGGATCCATCTGCAGTAGAGCCAAGCGGAATGTTGATTTTCATTTCCATGGTTTCCGGCTGCAGTGCAAGCATCATATCTGTATTTGTTGCATATCCGCCGGTAGTCATAATCACACCCTTGGAAGCGTTAATGCGGATATAATGCTGGTCATTCTGATCCTGGGCGATAATACCGGTAACCTTGCCGCTCTCATCCAGTTCCAGCTTAACAAGTGCCGTGGAGAGTTTCCACTCTACCCCATGCTCATCACAGATTGCCTGGAATACGGTTTCCGTTGTTGTTCCATCTTCCCATTTGTCTGTTTTGTTTGGAGAATGTCCGGTTGCGTAAGCTTTGTCACGTCCCGGATCTTTCTGATTGCCGATACCGCCCTCGTGATCCATGCGGTAAGAGCCTTCTTTTTCAAAAATGTCTGTAAGCCAGTCTACCAGTTCTGCAGACTCATTGATCCATACTTTTACGAGATCAGAATCTACATAGCCGCTTCCATAGCGAACAATCTCCTGCAGTGCCTCCATTTTGTCAATGGCGAACTCCGGAAAATCTTTTTCTGTTTCTTTCTGAAGTTTGGAATCAATCGCTCCGATATCATGACGGATTCCGGTCGGTGTCTCACGTTTCTCAACAACGAGAACCTTTGCGCCGGCCTGTGCTGCGGTCATGGTCGCAATCCATCCGCCGCTTCCACATCCAACAACAAGAACCTCTGTATCCAGAGTCTCAGTAATATCCTCTTCTGCAACTTCCGGAGCCTCTCCAAGCCAGTCTGCAGATGCAGCAGCTGCCTCACCTTCTTCGCCTCCGCCTACGGTTACGGTTGTACCGGATGCCTGGCTCATACAGTCTGCAACTGCCAGTTTGATAGCATCGGAAGTGATGGTTGCACCGGTAACGCCGTCAACATCACAGCTCTGTGCACTCAGCACTTTTTCTCTCATTTCCGGCCCGATATCCGCTCCGATTCCTGCTGTCTCACCGGATACGTCGATAGAGATGTCGGTCATGGTTGTCTCATCAAACGTACAGGTTACGGTTACGTCACTTGCAATTCCTCTTGCAGATGCGGTGTACTCACCCGGAGTAAATGTCAGACCGCTTGACGCTGCCGGAGTCACTTCCGGGAGTGCCTCTGCCTCTTTCTCTTTCAGTGCATAATCTCCGGCAGAGAGAATGCCCAGAGAGGCGATGCTGACTGCACCTGCTGCCAGTCCTTTCACAAATGAACGCCTTGAAATAGTTCTGTTCTCCATACTTTTTTTCCTTTCCTTTTTTTATTTTCTCGGAATCTTTCATTCCGCTTTGTTGATTCGAGTCATCATGGTCTCGTAACGATTTAATCTTCCTCTGACTCTTTGTTCTTCTTTTTGCGAAGCAGCAAAAATGCCGACAAGTGGATGCTGATTTCATACAATACAAGCATCGGCACTGCCACGAGTACCTGGGATACAATGTCCGGAGGTGTCACAACTGCTGCAATGACAAAAATAAGAACAATCATGATCTTCCTGCCTTTTTTCATCCAGGAAATCTTCAGAAGACCCATCTGGGTCAGGATGACAGAAAGGACCGGAAGTTCAAAAACCATGCCAAACACCAGAAACAAGGTCATCAGAAATGAAATATAATTCTGAACACTGATGGATGGGGCAATATCACTTCCATTGCTGATCTGAATTAAAACCGCAATGTAAAGGGAATCATAATTTTGTAAGCAAAGAATACTCCCAGCACAAAGCAAAGGAGACCAAAAATCAATGCCAGTCTGAACAGCAGATTCTCATTTTTTCGAAGCCCCGGTCCGACAAATGCCCAAATCTGATAAATGGTCATAGGCAGTGTTACGCAGATGGACGCAGTCAGTGCCACAGAAAAATGCTGCATCAGCAGTTCCTGGGGAGACA
>JAUNAE010000229.1 GCA_030527765.1 Eubacteriales bacterium | reverse complement strand
ATCCACCTTATATGGAAGAAACGGATTCAGATAGTACAAGAATGCCACCAATCTATGATAAGTTCATGGAGGCATCATATAAAGTAGGAGATAAGGTAGAGTTAATTACGCCTGCACGATTTTTATTTAATGCTGGATACACACCAAAAAAATGGAATGAGAAGATGCTATCAGACGAGCATTTTCAAGTACTGTACTATGAGCCAAACGCGACCAATATTTTTCCTAATACGGATATTAAGGGTGGGGTGGCCATTACCTATCACGACATTACAACTGAATATGAACCTATTCGTATTTTTTCAAAATATCCTGAACAGAATCAAATTTTGAGAAAAGTGTCAAATATGCATCCGGCATCCTTCACGGAGTTAGTCTATCCGGCGCTTAGCTATAAAGCAACGAAGGTTATGACATTAGAAAATAGGCAGCTGCTGGAAAAACAGAAATCTAAATCAAATCCAGATCCTAAAGAATTGCGCTTTAGAACAAGCGCATTTAATGTTCTTGAGGAGATATTTTTTGAAAATAAGCCCAGTGATGGAAAAGAATATATTAGGATAATCGGCCTTAAAGATTCGAAAAGAACATATAGATGGGTTGATAAAAGATATATATCGTGCCCAGATAATTTCGAATACTATAAGGTTATTATGCCAAAGTCTAACGGTAGCGGACAGATTAGTGATGTGATTTCATCGCCATTAGTTGGTAATCCAGGCCTTGGCCATACACAGACCTTTATTAGCATAGGTAAATTCAATAGCGAATTAGAAGCAAACAATTGCTTAAAGTACATTAAAACAAAATTCGCGAGAGTAATGTTGAGTGTCAAAAAGATTACTCAAGACAATCCGCCAGAAACATGGCGCTTTGTGCCTCAGCAGGATTTTTCACAATCATCAGATATCAATTGGAATGGTTCAATTCATGAAATTGATATGCAATTGTATGCTAAGTACAAACTTACAGATAAGGAAATTCAATTTGTAGAAGATAATGTAAAGGAGATGGAATAAATGGCAGTAGATATAAAATCTTTTACAAAAGTTGTGCCGATGATCTATGCCTATAATACTCCAGGAATCTCCTATCATGACGGCTGGACTAAAATCGGATATACAGAAAAACAATCAGTTGCGCAGAGAATAAAACAACAGACTCATACTGCAGATATTCATTGGGAGTTAGCTTGGCAGGATAACGCCATGTACAAGGATGGCTCAGGTGAATATTTTACAGATCATGATTTTCATGATTTCTTGGAGATTGAAAAACAAGTAAAACGCGAGAAAGGTACTGAGTGGTTTCAGATTTCCGGAAACCAGTCTCAGCTTGATTTTTTAACTTTTGCACGCAGAGCAACAGCAAAGAAAAAAGAATCAGGCTGCAACTATGACTTACGAGAAGAGCAGGCTGATGCTGTTCGTAAGACAAAAGAGTATTTTGAAAACGGTGGAACAGAGTTCCTATGGAACGCAAAGCCACGTTTTGGAAAGACTCTTACAAGCTATGATCTTGTTCGTCAAATGGGATTGCAAAAGGTTTTAATTGTTACAAACAGACCGAGTATTGCTAACTCTTGGGCAGAAGACTTCAATAAATTTATTGGATGGAGAGATGAATATCGATTTGTATCGGATACTGATGCCTTAATTGGAAAACCAGGCGTAATGAGCCGTCAAGAGTATGTGTCATCGGAAATGGTACTGCCAGAAGAACAATCTCATGGGATGATTGCTTTTGAATCACTGCAGGGATTAAAGGGATCTGTTTACTTTGGAGGTCAGTACGACAAGTTAAGATGGATGGCCAATGAATATACGGACGGCTATGGTAAGAAACAACACGGAAACGACTTTGACCTTCTGATCATTGATGAGGCCCAGGAAGGTATCGACACAATGCGAACGGAACGTGCTTTCCGAAATATTAGTCGTAAGTATACATTATATCTTTCTGGCACACCCTTTAAAGCATTAGCCAGCGGACAGTTTTCAGAAAAACAGATTTTCAATTGGTCATACGCAGATGAACAAGAGAAGAAAGATAACTGGGATAGTGAAGACTACAATCCATATGAGGCCTTACCACGTCTTGCTATGTATACCTATCAGCTTTCGAATATGATTTACGATCAAATTCAGAGAGGGCTGGATTTATCAGGTGAAGATGGGGCTGTAGATTATGCGTTTGATTTGAATGAGTTCTTTGCCACTACTGAAAGTGGTAAGTTTATTCATGAAGATGAAATTAAAAAGTTTCTTCATGCATTGGTAACGCAGGAAAAATATCCTTTTTCTACTCCGGAACTCAGAACAGAACTGTCACACACTTTATGGCTGATGAATCGCGTTGATAGTTGTCGTGCATTGTATAAGCTTTTAAAATCGGATGAAGTTTTCGGTGAATACGAAATCGTCCTTGCCGCCGGGGATGGAAAGTTAAATGAAGATGACGAGAATGAAAAGGCATTTGATCGAGTAAAGAAGGCAATTGCAGAAAATGAAAAGACCATCACTCTTAGTGTTGGTCAGCTTACTGTAGGCGTTACCATCCCGGAGTGGAGTGGAGTACTCATGCTATGTAATCTGCAAAGCCCCTCATCATACATGCAAGCTGCATTTAGGGCACAGAATCCGTGTGTATTAACGGTTGACGGTCAGCGTTTCCGTAAAGAAACCGCTTACGTCTTTGATTTCGATCCGGCACGTACACTGATTATTTTTGATGAATTTGCAAATAATCTGCTTTCCGATACTGTGAACGGCGGTGGAACAGGCGATGACAGAAAAGAGAACATTAAGCGTCTCCTTAATTTCTTCCCTGTTTTGGGAGAAGACAGCGAAGGAAAAATGATCGAACTAGACGCTGCTTCTGTCCTTTCTATTCCAAGAAGGTTGAAGAGTCAGGAGGTTGTTCGCCACGGATTTATGTCAAATTTCCTGTTCCAGAATATCAGTAATATTTTTGGGGCACCAGCGGCAGTTAGAGAGATCGTCGAGAAACTTACACCGGCTCATGAGGAAACTGGTAAGAAGAAAAATGCAGATGCCTTGGATCACATGGATGATGTGAATGTCGATAGTAATGGCGAAGTTGAAATACCAAATGAGATTGTTATCGGTCAAACGCAGGATCTGTTTGGAGAAAAGGTGTATGATACCATGGTTTCTGATATCCCGCCAACATTGTATGATTTTAAACCTACGGATACTCAGAGCAAAGTAGAAGAGCAGGTGCGCCATCTTGTAGATTCGGTAAAAGAAACGGTGAAGCAGAATGTTGTGGAACCGGCTATGGAAGCGTATGATCTTAAAAAGGGAACACAGAATCGAATTGAGCGTCAGGTAGACAGAGATATTGAACGTAAGTTTGAGACAATAAAAGATGATTATCTGCAACAAGCAAAAATTGCTGAGACGGAACTGGAGAGAAGAAGAGCGGAAGCAAGAACAGAAGAACAGGTTAAGGCAGCGGAGGAGACATTCCAATCAAGTATGGACGATGCTATGAAAGCATTTGTTGAATCCGCAAAACAAACTGTTCAGGAAACTGTAGAAGAGAAGCCTCAAGAACTCGTGGAGCAACTGGAAAGACATAAGAAAGAAGAAGAAAAACATTCTATCGAGGATGAAGTAAGATCTCATCTTCGAGGTTTTGCCAGAACAATCCCGAGCTTTATTATGGCTTACGGTGATGGCCATTTAACGCTGTCTAATTTTGATGACTATACAGAAGACGATGTGTTCTATGAAGTTACGGGCATCACAGAGGACGAATTCCGGTTTTTGCGAGACGGTGGTGATTACACAAATCCTGAGACCGGCGAAACGGAGCATTTCAACGGACACTTATTCGATGAAGTGGTCTTTGACGATTCAATAGAAGAATTCTGGCATAAGAAGCAGGAACTTGCTAACTATTTCGATGAGTCTCAAGAGGAGGATATTTTTGATTATATTCCTCCGCAGAAGACCAATCAAATTTTTACACCTCGTTGGGTAGTCGAAAAAATGGTCGATGAGTTGGAAGCGAATAATCCAGGATGCTTTGATGATCCGACAAAAACATTTGCAGATCTTTATATGAAGTCCGGCCTGTATATCACTGAAATTGTCAAAAGACTATTCAAAAGTGAGAAGATGAAAGTAGCGATACCGGATGATAAGGAGAGAATACAGCATATCCTGCGTAATCAGGTGTATGGTATGGCTCCTACCAGAATCATCTACCTGATTGCCACGAATTATATTCTGGGCTTTGATGATACATTACGTGGAGAAACAAGAAATTTTGTTCAGGCAGATGCTGCAGAGGCAGCGAAAACCGAAAGTTTGGACACCCTTGTAAATAAATTCTTCGGATAAGGATAGATTCATGGACGCACATAAAGCACTAATTACAGATATATTTAATAATTCCACTCTATTGGAAATTCCCTTCTTCCAGCGTTCCTACGTCTGGAAGGAGGATCTATGGTCCAGACTCATCGATGATATGGAATTCATTACAAAAACGAGAAAGACGCATTTTCTTGGTTCCATAATTTTGAAAGAAGGTAAAGCTCCGGAGCCAGACGCACAATTTACAAAAAGAACTACTGTAGTAGATGGTCAGCAGAGACTTACCACATTCTTGCTTTTTCTGAAGGTTCTTTCTCTTAAGACGGGCCAAACAATGTGGTTTGATTTTCAGTTCCGCATTACCGGCCAGGAAATAGCACTTCGACACGGTAAGAACGATGTGGATGCCTTTGATAAGGTGATGTCCCAGGAAAGTCCGGATAAGGTTGAGAATTCGGGAAATTCAAGAGTCATTGAAGCGTATAATTTTTTTCTCGATCATATTGATACACAGAAGTTGAATTTGATGCTCATTGCTACGAATACTATGTTCGTTAAAATTGATCTGGCTGCAAATGAAGATGAGCAGCAGATTTTCGATACATTAAATTCTCTCGGTGTCAATTTGACCACATCTGAACTGTTAAAGAATTACTTCTTCAGTCGGGAAACGGTAAAAGACTATCAAGATAAGTGGGAATCCGTCTTCGAGAAAGATGATGAGACAAAGGCATACTGGGATATGGAAATTGAGACTGGCCGTGTTAAACGGGCTATGATTGATATTTTCTTCGATGCATTTTTCCAGATGTTCATTCAGGATCGAAAGTACAATATTTCAACGGAAGATAGATTGATGTATGATCGTTTGGATAATTTGTCGCAGTCATATCAGCATTTTATAAATACTTACTGTGCCGGTGATAAAAATGTGGTGTTATCGGAGCTGAAGAAGTATGCCAACAAATTTAGGGAAATTTTTAATCCGGATTATTGTAATATGGCGGTACCTGCTACGTGGGGAATCGAACGCCTTAATATCGTGATTTTCGGATTAAAGACGACCACACTGATTCCTTATACTCTTTACATTGCAGTAAATGCTACGGATCAAGCTGAACTTGATGCCATGTGTGGAGTTCTGGAAAGCTATATTCTGAGACGAATGATTATTCATGCCACGACAAAGAATTACAACAGGAATTTTACGACTCTCATTATGAATGGCATCAAGGATAGGGACTCTTTAGTAGAGAGATTAGTTAACTCCACAGATACGACAATGTTTGTGCCGAGCGATGATGAAGTCAAAGAGGGCGTGGAGAAAGCAAAACTTGTAAACCTTCAAACTAAGGGAATCTTGTATCTGATTGAAAGCAGGATCCGTCCAGGAAACAGTTCTACTGCAATCTTAGGGTTCAATAATTATAGCTTGGAACACCTTATGCCTAAGAAATGGAGAAATAATTGGGCGGCTTGCGCATCTGATGAAGAAGCACGTGACAGAGATTCAAAACTTCTTACACTTGGAAATCTTGCTATCATTACACAGTCTTTGAATTCATCTATTCGTGATGCTGATTGGAGTATGAAGAAATCCGGTAAGAAAAATAAACCTGGATTAGATGAATGTGCTACCGGCCTCACAACGATGAATGATGTATTAAAGAAGGATGAATGGACTGAGGCAGATATTTCTGAGAGAGGAAATTGGCTATCAGATCAGGCCATACAGGTTTGGAAAATTTCATGATGATATGATGACATCATTGACAAACGAACATATGTTCGGTATAATAACCTTAGGTTCGCTACCTAGGGTTTTTATATTTTGTTAAACAGGC
>JAUNAE010000228.1 GCA_030527765.1 Eubacteriales bacterium | reverse complement strand
CACCCACCGCACGGATGGAAAGTCCCAGAGGAGTCTTGTAGAGGAACAGATGCATAAGAACCACTGCCAGAAGGGACAGCCAGGTCAGAATGTTCTGTCCGGAAAGTACCTGTCCGATAAAAGGAATCTTGTCAATCAGCGGAAGGGTAACTGCCGGAGCAGATACGCTTCGAATGGAGCTGGATACTCCACGGTCACCGGATACAGCCACGAGAAGAAGTACGGTTCCACCGGTGGCAGTCAGGTTAATAGCAATAGCTGCAAGAATTTCATCGGTTTTCAGATTCAGTACAAAGAATGCAAGAATCAGTCCAAGGAATCCACCGAGAAGCATTGTAAGAAGAATGCCGAGGAACGCACTGTGTGTGACAGAGGAGAAAATAACTCCGAACAATGCGGAAAACAGCATAATACCTTCCAGTGCCATGTTGGTGATTCCGGATTTTGCAGCAATAGAAGCTGCCAGTGTTGCGAAAAGAATTGGTGTTGTCATTCGCAGAATCGTTGCAAAAAATTCAGGCTGCAGGATCGCATTCCACATCTTACTCCACCTCCTCTTTCAGTTCTGCTTTTGCCTCTTTGGCAATCATGCGGTGTTTGTATCTGCTCAGGAACTGCTCCGCAACAACGAGGAGAATAATGATACCCTGAGTAATCTGTACGATTTCCAGTGTAACATCGGTTCTTCTTGCCATAATGGAAGCACCGGTTCTCAGATATGCCAGGAACAATGCTGCAAACGGTGTGTACAGCGGATTCTTTTTGGCAAGGGTACAGATAATAATCGCATCCCATCCATATCCCAGAAGGGAAGTCCAGGTGAAACGAGCATAAATCGGGCTCAGCATCTCAACACCACCGCCGAGACCTGCTACGAAACCACCGAGAAGCTGAGAAATCAGAATGACTTTTACAATACTGATTCCGGAATATTTTGCGAACTCCTCATTCTCACCGGTAATACGAAGCTCATATCCGGTCTTTGTATGATAGAGGAATACATATCCCAGAACTGCTACAAGAAGAGCAATGATGAATCCAAAGTGAATACGGGTTCCCTGAAGGAGTACCGGAAGCTGGGATGCATCGCTTAATTTGTAGGAAGCGGCACTCGCTGCCGGGTCTCCGATGACTTTGTTCAGAATATAGTTTCCGAAATACAAAGCAATGTAGTTGATCATCAGAGAGGAAACCATCTCATCTGCGGTTGTTCCGATTTTCATGATCGCCGGAACTGCAGTAAACAGCGCACCTACCACACCTGCTGCAAGAAGTGCAGCTACCGGAGATACAAATCTTGCGCTCACCTGAATGGCGATGCAGGAAGCAACCAGTCCACCAATGTGGAATGCACCCTCGCCTGCCAGGTTGATCTGATTTGCAGAAAACATGATGCAGACGCCGGTACCGGTAAAGATCAGCGGAATCATGGATTCCACAACGTTACCAAGGCTTCTCTTGTTTGTGAACGGACCAATCAGTAAGTATTTGATCGCCTCAAGCGGCTGCTTACTTACGAAGAAAATGATGACAAACGAACACAGCAAGGCGATGGCAACCGAAAGAATGGTTCGCATAACGTCGAATTTTTTTGCACTACTCATACAATACGCCCTCCAATTCCTTATCTTGCTTGATTCCAAGCATGTGCTGTCCAAGTTCATCCTCGGTTACCGCATCGACATCTGTGAAGAAGCCGGCAAATTTACCTTTGTACATAACTGCCAGGCGGTCACTTAAGGAAAAGATTTCTGTCAGGTCCGCAGAAATCAGGATAATTGCACAGCCCTGATCACGGAACTCCAGAAGACGCTTACGGATAAAGGCAGCTGCACCGACATCGATGCCTCGGGTCGGCTGGTTTGCGATGATAATCTTCGGATTGGTCGAAAACTCACGTGCAACAATAACTTTCTGAATATTTCCACCGGAAAGCATTCCGACATTCTGTTTTCTGGATTTACATTTTACAAGGTATTCTTTGATCAGCTCATCACTGCGATTGTCAATGGCTTTGCCTTTCAGGAAGAGGCCGGAAGCATACTCCGGTTTCTCATACTGGTTCGAGAACATATTCTCGCGAATGGAAAGAGTCGGGGCACATCCTGTCGTCATTCGATCCTCCGGAATATGTGCAAGCTCCAGTTCACGAATGTCTTTTACAGAAGCGTTGGCAATATCTTTTCCCATAATGGCAATCTGACCTGCATACTTCTTATTCAGACCGGTCAGTGTATTAATCAGCTCTGTCTGACCGTTGCCCTCAACACCGGCAATACCGAGAATCTCTCCGCCCTTCAGATCAAAGGAAAGATGATCTACTTTCTTGACACCCTGGGTGTTGTATACCTCAAGGTCGCGAACCTTCAGATAAATATCATTTGTCAGATGCTGTTCTTCCTTATCAAAGGTCAGGGAAACTTCATGGCCAACCATGAGACGGGACATTTCTTTTGTACTGATGTCCTTTACTTCATAGGTTCCCATACTCTTACCATTTCTCATAATGGTTGCACGATCACAGATTTCCTTGATCTCATCCAGTTTGTGGGAAATAAAGATAATGGTATGGCCTTTTTTGCGGAGCTTATCCAGCTGCACAAAGAGTTCACTGGTCTCCTGTGGAGTCAGAACCGCTGTCGGCTCATCGAGAATCAGGATCTCTGCTCCTCGGTAAAGTGCCTTCAGAATCTCAACTTTCTGCTTGATACCAACCGGAATCTCCTCTACGCGATCCTTAACATCGATATCGAAGTTGTATTCTTTTGCAATCTGCTCTGCTGCGGCTACCGCTTTGCTCATATCTGTGAAGATACCAAGTTTCTTCGGTGCTACACCGAGAATAATATTCTCAGCAACTGTCATAGAAGGTACCAGCATAAAATGCTGATGCACCATACCAATTCCTTTTTTGATTGCATCCTGTGGAGATTTGATGGTGACGGATGTACCATTCAGAATGATTTCACCCTGATCCGGAGATTCAATTCCGAAAAGAACCTTCATCAGAGTACTCTTACCTGCACCGTTTTCTCCGAGCAGTGCGTGGATCTCGCCTTTTCTGAGATCCAGGGATACATCTTCATTTGCAACCACACCATTGCCGTAAATCTTCATGATGTGCTTCATCTGCAATACAATTTGATTATCCAAGCTGCTCTCCCTCTCTTTCCTTTTTTCTTTAATCTAAGACAGCCTCCGGGCATACCCGGAGGCTGTCAAACCTGCCCTGCAGTAAGTAATCGTTTTTGTAACTACTCAGTATCTTCACAGCAGTTACGATTTCAGCCGGAACTCACCATTGATGGAATAAGGGGAGTTTCATCGGCCGTGACATAAGGATGAACCGAGAATTACTGAACCTTTACAGACTCAACCAGCTCGTCGATCTCCTCAGGAGTCATAGCGTTCTCACCTACAGCACTTGGAACAACGATAGTTCCATCAGCGATCTGCTGCTGCAGCTCAGTGATCTTTGTGCGGATTGCTTCCGGAACAACTTCCTCATAATGAGCATCTTCAACAAGCTCTACACCGCTGTCTGCAAGACCGAAGTACTCAAGAACACCATACTCAAGCTCGCCATCCATATCTTTCTTGATTGCAGATACAAGTGCGTTACCTACGTTCTTCAGTGCAGAAGTAGGAATGTTTGCTGCATAGTCAGGAAGCAGAGCTGCCTGGTCAGAGTCAACACCGAATGCGAATTTGTCTACATCAACTGCTGCCTCGATCTGTCCAAGACCTGCGGAACCTGCTACGTTGTATCCAACGTCAACACCGTTGTTGTACTGGGTCAGAGCCATATCTTTACCAGCTGCGGAATCATAGAAGTTACCTACAAAAGCGGTAGCAACCTGAATGTCAGGATCGGTATCTTTTGCACCCTGGATGTATCCTACCAGGAAGTCTTTGATAATGCTGTTTTCCATACCGCCGAGGAATCCGATAATATGATCGTCCGGGTTCACTTTCTCAGCCTCTGTGCTTGTGGTAAGCATTGCAGCTGCAGCACCAACCAGGTAAGAAACCTCGTTCTGTTTGAACATTACGTTGTAAACGTTCTCTCCGCCTGCGCTGTAATCAAATGCCTCATCGAAATAGATGAATTTCTGATCCGGATAATCCTGGCTTGCTTTTGTCAGGGCATCCAGCATCTGGAAAGTACCAACGATGATAACATCATAGGATCCGTCATCACAGTAATCGTAAACGGTTGGCTCCCATTTTGCTTCATCTGCGGAAGTTGCGCCCATCTGCTCTACTTTGAAGGTGAATTTGTCTTCGCCGAGCTCTTCCTGAAGAGCGGTCAGTCCTGCGTTTGCAGAATCGAAGAAAGATTTGTCACCCAGAGTACCGTTCAGAAGCAGGGCTGCTTTGTAAGGCTCTTCCTCTGCCATTACCGGTAAAGTAACAACACCGAGAGACATTGCCATAGATGCAGAAAGTGCAACTGCTAACATTTGTTTTTTCATTTTTCTTTTCCTCCTTTTATATCCCTTGTTTTGCTTTTTGGATACTAAATAATGTTTCCTCTGTCAGTTCATCCAGAGAAAGTTTCCGGAAGCGCCCTCGCATATATGTATCCAGCTCTTCAAAAGCAGGATGCATATACTTTTGGGGAATTCCATCTATTCCATGGCGAATCGCCACTACCGGCATAATCATACCCGCATTACAGTCCACGTCCGCACCACACATGGTGATAATGTGAATTGTCCGGGCAAAATCGCCTTCTCCGTACATCAATGCAATGATCTCATTGCATGCATTCGGATAGGCATGAATCCAGTTGTATTTCTCATAACGGGCTTCGCACTCACGAAGAGCGTCCTGCCAGTTCTCGTATTTTTTGCAGCAGTCGTAAGCAAATCGAATCACCGAATAATACTCACTGTCGGAAGGGATCAGTTCCATCGCCCTTCGGACAATGGTTTCCACATCCTGCTCTACAAAGGCCAGTGAAGTCATCACTGCATTGAAAACTTCCCCAAGAATGCCATTGTTGGCATGAGAAACCTCTCCATCCTTCCACGCAAGAGCTGCTGCGCGGTAAGGATCTCCCGGTGACACCATCCCGCAGATACCGGCTCTCATCTGCGCACCGATCCATTCATTGAACGGGTTCCGGAAAGTTCCGGATTCCGGCGGAAAAATTCCATTCTTAATATTCCGGATTGCAATCTCCTCAGCAGACCAGCCGCAGGGAATCAATCCAACCCAGGAAAGTGCGATATCCTCGGAGGTCACCTCGTATCCCTTCTTCTCAAAAGCATCCAGAAAGGCAAGCTCAAAGGTAATATCATCGTTGTACGTATTCGGTTCCCGGATATAATCCTTTACATCTCCGAAAGCCTTGTAAAGGTTCTCCGAAGTATATCCTTCTACCATAGTACCCATAGCTCCGCCGATCATCTGGGCAAGCCATCCGGTACGAATCTTATCCGAAAGTTCCTGTTCTGTGAAACTTATCGTTCTTTTCTCCGGAAATGTGACCTTTGCCGCATACTCTTCGAAGCTGTTGTAATAATGGTACTTCCAGTAGGGAGCCTCCGGGTCTTTTGGGGCATTCGCAAGTTCATGCCTGAGAATTGCAGACGCTTTGTGAAGTGTGACAAAATCCTTCTTCTCCATGGCACGAAGTCCTACTTCCAACTGTTCGTATCCACGATCGCTGACCACATATCCCCGGTTCTCCAATGCCTGAACCGCAGCCACCATAATCTTCTCCGGTGCTCCGGATCCCGGCACATTACTTCCCCAGTCAAGGGAAAGGTTATCATCATAAAAGCCCGATACATCTACGTTATCTGTCCAGGTCTGTTCCTCTTCACTTCGGACAATCGGCCTGGCAGTACGGTAAATCTTCTGAGCTATTTCCCATGCTTTCATCTTATTCTTAATCCTTATCGTAACAATTCAGCATATTCCATTCATATTGGTAACTATTCACAACCATTATACCGCGAGGCGTTTTCATGCTTGTTTTGCATGAAAACCCGAGAATTACGAGCAAAAATCCTATCGCGAAGCAATTTGGAATGGATTTTTGCTGAGTAACTGTGAAGGTACTGAACAGTTACGAATATTGAATTTAAATACAAACGCAAAGCATTCTATATAAGCAACAATATGGAGTTTTTTGATAAAGTCCGTATAATGGTGTAAATTGAAAAATTAAAACGAGCCATCGGC
>JAUNAE010000227.1 GCA_030527765.1 Eubacteriales bacterium | reverse complement strand
TTGGAGTGATTTCATGATTAAATTTCAAAATGTTTCTTTTTCTTACCATAATGACAACGCCTATGGAGAAATTAAACATCTGAATTTGGTAATACCCAAAGGGCAGGTTGTATTATTGACCGGCCCGTCCGGCTGCGGAAAATCAACGATTCTGCGTCTGATCAATGGACTGGCACCGCATTTTTATGAAGGGGAGGTAAGCGGTACCGTCCTTGTAGACGGAATAGAGCCGAAGATAACCGCACTTCATGAGCTTGCGCCTGTGGTAGGCAGTGTATTTCAAAATCCAAGAACGCAGTTTTATAACGTGGATACCACCGGTGAATTGGCATTTGCCTGCGAAAATTTGGGAATGCCTGCAGAAGAAATCCGAAATCGAGTGGAACAGACTACAAAGCAATTTCATATAACACATCTGATGGATCGGAACATTTTTCACTTATCCGGAGGACAGAAGCAGCAGATTGCATGTGCTTCTGTGGATGTCGCCGGTCCGGATATTTTCCTGTTAGATGAGCCGACGGCAAATCTTGATTATCAGGCAACACAGAAATTAAAAGAAATCATCTCCATCTGGAAAGAGAAGGGAAAAACGATTCTGATCGCAGAACATCGAATTGCCTGGGTATGGGAATTGTGTGACAGACTCATCATTTTAAAGAACGGGGAAATACAGGCAGATCTGAACCGCAAGGCGATGAAAACTCCGGATTCCCAAACTCTGATTGAAGAGCAGCTTCGAACAACGGATGAAAAGAATCCTTTTTTACTATCAAAGACAGAACCATTTGAAAGAAACATTCTTATTAAAAATTTCACTTATTCCTACGACAAAAAAACACCTCTGCTGAATCTGGAAAGTTTTTCCATTCCCGAAAATCAGATTACTGCGTTAGTTGGAGAAAACGGTGCAGGAAAAACAACCTTTTTGCATTGTATGGCAGGAATCCTTCGAAAATACAAGGCAAAGATCGAAGAAAACGGAAGGGCTGTAGACGCAAAAAAATTATGGAGACGAACATTTCTGGTCATGCAGGATGTCAATCATCAGCTTTTTACGGAGAGTGTATTGGATGAAGTTTTGATCTCCATGCCTGAAAAGGATGAGAAAAAAGCGTTGGAGATACTGGAACAGGTCCATATGAAGAAATATGCCGCAAGACATCCGATGAGTCTGTCCGGCGGACAAAAGCAGCGTGTTGCGATTGCCTGTGCAGCTGCGTCAGGCAGAGACATTTTGCTGTTTGATGAACCAACCAGCGGACTTGATCGTTATCATATGGAACAAACGGCAGAGCTGTTTCTTGAATTGAAGAAAATGGGAAAAACGATTGTCATCGTCACTCACGACAGTGAACTGATTGAATTGTGCTGCGATGCAGTCATCCCAGTCGGAGAGGTGTCCTATGAATAAAAAAACAGTATGGGAACAATTGAAGAGCGAGTGCAGCGATACAAATATAGATCTGGTTGTCTCCACAGATGAATGCAAAGTAATGAAAGTGGCAAATGAGACCGGGGATGGAATTATGACCATGTATGAGATCTTTCCGGGCATTTATCTCATGTACAATGACTTTCATATGGAAAACTATGAATCCGGTTTTCAACACGCAGATACCCTTCTTGCAATTGATCATTGCAGAGAAGGACGCATTGAGATGGAAGGGGATGGCCTCTGCTATTATCTGGAACAGGGAGATTTGCTTGTGGACACACGTGTGCACCACAAAGGGACCGTGCGTTTTCCCCTGCGGCATTACCACGGAATCACCATTGCTTTTCAGCCTGAATTTGCAGAGAAGGCTCTCAAAGAGCTGATGCCGTCTTTGGAAGTAGACCTTTCAAGTTTGTCGAGGAAGTTTTGTAGAAATCAACAGCCTTATGTGGCACGCACCGACCCGTCGATTGAGAACCTGTTTTCACAGCTATACCGCATTCCCAAAAAATCCAGGAGAGATTATTTTCGAATCAAAATCTTAGAACTTCTGGTTTATTTGAGAGATCTTGATTTTGAAGAACACAAAGCGGAGAAAGTCTATTTTTACAAAAGTCAGGTAGAGAAAATTCACGGGATTCATGAATTGATTACGAAAGATCTGACAAAAAAATACACCCAGGAACAGCTGGCAAAACAGTTTTCCATCGGGATCACACAAATGAAGCTCTGTTTCCGTTCTGTTTACGGACAGTCCATTTACAGCTATCTGAAATCATACCGGATGAATAAAGCAGCTGAAATGCTGCTTATGAACGAAAAGATCAAAGTAACCGAAGTTGCATCCGCCTGCGGCTATGAAAGCATCGCAAAATTCGGCCAGGCATTTAAAGCACAATTTGGTATTCCACCCCTGGAATATCGCAAAAGTAATGGAAGGAAGGATATCGATGAATAACAAAGAAAAATCGAACATTGCATGGGTATTTGCACAGGCAGGTGAAAAAAAGATGCACTTTGTCCTAAGTGTGATATTTGCAATCCTGGGAGTCATCTGCCAGACGTTACCATTTTTGATTGCCGGACAGATCATGAATCTTCTTGTAAGAGGAGAAATGGAGCAAAGGGTGTATCTGCCCCTGTTTGGAATTATGGTGCTTTGTTTTGTGGGAAAAGCCCTGTTTCATTCCATTTCTACGTCCTTGTCCCACGGTGCAACGTTTGAAATACTTGGAAATATTCGAAAAAGAGGACTGGATCATCTGGTCAAAATGCCTCTCGGAGATGTCTTGTCCCATTCTTCCGGAGAACTGAAGAATATTCTCGTAGAACGAGTGGACTCCATGGAGACAACACTTGCTCATATTATTCCGGAATTTACTTCAAACATTCTCGCACCCGTCGGGATTCTAATTCTGCTGTTTGTGACAGACTGGAGAATGGCTCTTGTTTCCCTCATCACCCTTCCTCTTGGAATGCTTTGCTATATGGGAATGATGATCGGATATGAGGATAATTACGGCCGCACGGTAAAAGCAACGAAAGCGTTAAATGATATTGCCGTTGAGTATATCGGTGGAATTCAAGTCATTAAAGCATTCAGTAAAGTCGGCAGCAGTTATGCCCGATTTGCAGCTGCGGCCAATGAAAACGCAGGCAGCTACATTACCTGGATGCGAAAATCCATCGTTTTCTTTACCTTTGGCATGAGTATTATGCCAACGACTCTGATTGTCGTCCTTCCGATTGGGGGATGGTTTGTAATGCATGGAACGCTTTCGGTCACAACCTTTTTGTACTGCATCATCCTGTCCATTGCGCTTCTTGGTCCGATTATCACCTGCATGTCGTACACGGATGATATTGGTGTGCTGAAAACCGTTGCGGGAGAAATCCGTAATATTCTGGAAGCTCCGGTGATGACAAGACCGGAAAAAGCAACCGAAGAAATCAAAAATTTCCATATTCAGCTGCAGAATGTACGATTTGCTTATCAGGAAAAAGAAGTGCTTCACGGAATCAACATGGACATCCAAGAAGGCTCTTATGTCGCTTTGGTCGGTCCATCCGGAAGCGGAAAATCCACCATTGCAAGACTTGTGGATGCCCTCTGGGATGTAAAGGATGGAAGCATCAAACTGGGCGGCGTGGATATCAGAAATATTCCACTCGATCAGTATTCTGACTATATTGCGTATGTATCACAGGATAATTATCTGTTTAATCAGACGATACGGGAAAACATTCGCATGGGAAAAACAACCGGCGCACCTGCAACCGACCAGGAAGTAGAAGATGTGGCAAAAAGAAGCGGCTGCTATGATTTTATTATGAATCTGGAGCATGGGTTTGATACGGTTGTGGGCAGCTCCGGCGGACACCTGTCCGGAGGAGAACGGCAGCGCATTTCCATTGCAAGAGCAATGCTGAAGGAGGCACCGATTATCATTCTGGATGAAGCAACCGCCTATACGGATCCGGAGAATGAAAGCATCATCCAGCAGTCCGTTGCCAAACTGGTTCAGGGAAAGACGCTGATCGTGATCGCCCATCGGCTCTCAACCGTAAAGGATGCGGACAAAATCTATGTAATCGATGATGGAATTGTGAAAGAACAGGGAACCCATACGGAACTTTTGTCCATGCATAGTCTGTATGAAAAGATGTGGACATCCCATATGTCTGTAAAAGATCAAAGGGAAGGAGAGGGCGCATATGCTTAAGATCATGAAGAAGTTTTTCGCCTTTTGCGGAGAAGAGAATAAAAAAAGATTTTATAGATCCATCGTATTCAGCATAATACAGGCAGTGTTTGGCGCACTCAGAATCCCCGCAATCGCAATCATCTTGAATGCGGCACTTTTGGGCGACATCACCATCAAAGATATTCTGTTGTCCTTCGGAGTTATGGCAATCAGCATTGTCGGAATCGGAATCGTAAAAGGAAAAGCCAGTATGCTCCAGACAGAGGGGGGATACCTCGCCTGCGCAGAGAAACGAATTGAAATTGCCGAACATATGCGTTTTCTGCCAATGGGATATTTTAATCAGAACAGCGTTGGTTCCATCACTTCTGTGACAACAAATACAATGCAGAGCCTCGAGAATGTGGCAACCCGTGTCGTGATGCTTGTTTGTGAAGGCCTTCTCACTACAATGATGATTGCTCTTATGCTGCTTCTTTTTGACTGGAGAATCGCACTGATCTTAATCCTGGGATTTATTCTGTTTCTGCTTGTGAATAATCGATTACAGACTGCTTCAGAAAACATCTCCCAGCAGAAGATGGATGCCGATGAAAAGATGGTAGAGCAGGTTCTGGAATATATTCAGGGTATCACCGAAGTAAAGACATTCCATTTGATCGGTGAAAAAACGAAAGCCTTAAACGATTCCATCAAACGCAATTCCGGCATCAATACAAAAATGGAGTTTACGTTGATTCCGTATATGGGAGTACAGCTTTTGCTGACAAAACTGACCGGAGTTGCAATGGCGTTTGCTTCTGTCATGTTTTATCTTGACGGAACGATGAGTTTGTTTTCCTGTATTGTCATGGTAATCGCATCTTTTCTGGTGCTGGACAGCCTGAGTACCGCCGGAAATTATTCCGCACTCCTTCGAGTCGTAAATCTGTCTGTTGTGCTGGCAAACAACATTCTGGAAACAGAGACGATGGATATCGACGGAGCGGCGATCCGGCCAACTTCCTATGATTTGCATGCGGAACATATTGATTTCTCCTATGGAGAGAAGAAAATTATCTCTGATGTTACCCTGGACATTCCGGAAGGAACGACTACTGCAATCGTAGGTCCTTCCGGAGGCGGCAAGACAACGCTGACCAATCTTCTGGCGAGATTCTGGGATGTAGATGCAGGCACCATTACCCTTGGAGGAAGAAATGTGAAGGAATACAGCATGGACAGCCTGATGGACAATTTCAGCTTTGTATTCCAGAATGTCTATCTGTTCCACGATACCATCGCCAACAACATCCGTTTCAGCAATCCGGATGCGTCTATGGATGAAGTCATTGCTGCGGCAAAAAGAGCCTGCTGCCATGAGTTTATCACCAGATTACCGAATGGATACGATACCGTTCTCGGGGACGATGGCGTCAATCTCTCCGGCGGAGAAAAGCAGAGAGTATCCATCGCCAGAGCGATTATGAAAGATGCTCCCATCATTATTCTGGATGAAGCAACCGCCAATGTCGATCCGGAGAGCGAGGCAGAGCTTGTCGCTGCGATTGAGGAACTTACAAAGAAAAAAACCATCATCATGATTGCCCATAGACTCAAGACCGTACGAAACGCAGACCAGATTATTGTCATTGATCAGGGACGCATCGTCCAGAAGGGCACGCACAGCGAACTTATGAAACACGAGGGCATTTACCGAAACTTCGTATCAGAACGTGAAAAAGCCATCAGTTGGAAACTTGCATGATTGCCCGTAACATTGACGTACCCTTTCTGCACTGTTATAATCAATCATCAGAGTAGTCGCAGGCAGTTGCTTTGCAACTGCCTGCCTTGCGTGCAAATTCTCATATGAGAGCTGCGATTATTTACTCCATGAACAAGAACAGTTTGAAAGGACACACGAGATGAATCATTCTCTACGAGAGTTGACTCTTTCTGAAATGGGAGAAATTTACGATCGATTTATGAAGGAAGCATTTCCTCCGGATGAGCTAAAACCAATGAAACGCATTCAGGAAATGTATGAAGCAAATATTTACCGCGGATATGGTC
>JAUNAE010000226.1 GCA_030527765.1 Eubacteriales bacterium | reverse complement strand
TTATTAACGCCCTATGACAGCTAATGAGAGGTCATAATTTGGTGAAGTTTTAATAAAAAATAGCATTCTGGTGACTTTGATCCCGAGACAGCGTCTCTCTAAAATACGCCCTTGCTTCATCTTTTCGTCCGAGTCCCAATGCCCCAAGTCCCATCAGATAATAGCAGTGGGCCTCATTTCTCTTGTTCAGATCTTCATCAAAAATCAGAAAATCCGGAAGAGAAACTGCGAAATAGTCGATTCGAACCTGATCTCTTATGTGCTTTTCTCCGTAATCCAGAAGCTTATAAAAGCAGGCATTGGCTCCTCTAAGATCTCCTCTTTTCAGAGCTGCAAGTCCTTTATACAAAATCATATCCGCCGGTTGATCGTAGTAATACATCATTCCTGCCGGCTCTTCCTGTCCCAAAGATGCCAGGGAAAACTCTTCCTTTGCTTTTTCCGGATTTTCCAGAACTTCCCACGCACATCCAAGATAATAATGAATCGGATTATCCTTCGTTCCTTCCAGTCGGCCTTCTCCAAGATTCTCCGGATAGACGAGCGCTCTCTCCAGAAACTCCTTTGCCTTCATCCATTCATTTTTCCTGATCGATTCCTTTGCAAGCTCCGTGAGTGCTGCCTTGTACTGCGTGGTTACTTTTCCTTCCGCACCTTCCCATGGCCGGAATCGATGATGCATCATCGTATCCAGAGCTGCCTCATGTCGGCCAAGAGAATTCAGCAGAGTAATATATTCAATCAGAAGGTCATCTCTTTCCCGAATTAATTCCTTATGATCTTCAAACTTCCTGATCCGTTCTTCCGGTGACAGATTGAGCTTTTTGTACAACTGATCCAGTTCCAGAAAGACTCTTGCATCTTTTGGATCCAATGCAAATGCCTTCTCCAGCTTTTGTCTGGCCTTTTTGGGTTCTCCCGTCTTGTTATAGTAAACAAGTGCCAGATTTCGAAGCACGGTTGGATATTCACTGTCTGATTTTTCCGATGCTTCCCAATAGTTTTGCGCTTTTTCAAACTGCAGCTTATCATAATACAAACATCCGAGATAATAATTGCTTCTGGCTGTATTGGATCCATTTGCAATCACATCTTCGAGAACAAGAATATCTTCCAGTTTATTAGGGAAACAATACAGAGGCGAAGCTTTTTCTCCTTTTTCATATTCTTCCACGCCGGAAAGTCCCATCTGTCTCTGATAATATCCTTTGTAATAATGCAGCATAGGAGACGTCTGGGTGCATTCCCCAAGAAGCAAAATGGCTTCTTCATAAAAACCTGCTTCACCGTAATCTCTTGCTGTCATAAGATAATTTTCATGGAAATCCCTCATCAACGCATTCATCTTATTACGGCATGATTCCTCTCCCGTCAGCAGATAAGCCTCAAAGCGCGATACATAATCAAACGGATCCACCAGAAGATTTTCTTTCACCCATACTTCTGCATCTATTTCTCTGTGAAGTTTTCTAAGCAGAACCGCCTTTAATCCTCTTGCTTTAATATTATGGGCATTTTTTATCAGGCCTTTCTCCACAAAAGCAAGAGCATCTGTATACTCTCCCTTTCTCGCAGAAATGCACGCAAGATAATAGAAGGACATTTCCTGCTGTTCATTGCTCCATGTCGCCTTATAAAACGCATCAAACGCTTCATCAAATCTTTGCTGATAGAACAGATCCAATCCCAGATTGTAATACGCCTCACTGTCATAAGGATTCGGATTCTTCCATGTCAGCCTTTCCAACGCTTTTCGGAAATACTTCTCGGCCTGCACAAAACATCCTCTTCTCATCAGAAGCGTTCCGTACGCATTATTAATTCGAATATCGCCGGGATCACGTTTCAATCCCTCCAGATAATATGGATCCGGCAAATACGTCGCATGACGGTACTGCTCAATATGCTGGCCCGTGAGAAACAATTCCTCATTCGTCATAATTTCTTCCGGATCTTTTGCCGGCTCAGCCGGATGGGCAAGCTCCGGAATTCCGGATTCTTTTGGCTGATATTCCACTAACAGCTTTTCTTCATGAAGAACCCGAACCTTCACATCACTCTCTTTCACAGTACGTGAAACAGGAAATGTTTCTCGGAAAATATCAACCGGAGACAGTGTCGTCTCCCGCACTGCTTCTACTTTTCCTCCAATCGAAACTTCAATCCGGGCATTCTCAAATTTCTCTGTGCCGTAAACACAGACCTCCACTCCTTTATCCGTAAGTTCCATGTTCAGCATCGCATGAATGGTCGCATTCTTCACGGCCCCAACCTGCTTATATGGCATGAAATACTGTTTGAACGCTTTTTCTTCAAAAGGTTTCAGCCAGGTAAAATCCGGCTGATTGTCCGTATACACTCCTGTCATAAGTTCAATATACGGACCATCTTCATCTGTCAGATTGCGATCCCACGCCTGACCGAACTCTCCACATCCCCATGTCCACTGTTTCTTTCCCGGAGAAATATGATGATCTGCCACATGCAGGATTCCCGCATTTTTGCCGTAATCATATCCTCCAACAAAGTCATACTCTGACTTTTCTGCCATATATGACGTAGGAACCGGAATATTCTTATAACGGGAAATATCAACACCCTCGCTGTAATCATGCTTATAGTAAACTCCCGTCGCAATAGGAAATCTAGACACATCTCTTTTTCCATGATCCATAACGGAATGTACATCCGGCGGAAATATTGACTGGGTATCATTGTTCACCGAAACGGCCGGATTTGCCCACCAGAGAAACGTCTGTGCAAGGGGAGTTCGATTGTAAAGCTGTCCCCGGATTTCGATGTATGCCTTGTCCGGATACAAAGTAAACCCGGTGATTCCCTTCGTCCCATACATCTGATCCACATCATGGATCAGCAGTGTTTTGCTGCCATCCTCATTCTCCACAATTTCATGATCCACCGGCAAAAATGTTGTCGGTCTGTGATGCTGAGGCCAGTTGAATTCAATCCCTCCGGAAATCCATGGACCTGTCAGTCCCACAAGTGCAGGTTTAATCACCCGGTTATAATACACAAAATCATAGTCATTGGTTTTATCATAAGCTCTCTGAATTCTTCCGCCCAATTCCGGAAGCACCATCACTTTGATATACTGGTTTTCCAGATAAACTGCCTTGTATACTTTGTCCGTTTTCTCTGTGCTGATCTTCTCTGTTGTAGGATAGGGATATACCTTTCCACAACTTCCCTGATAAACACGCTTTTCCAGAAACATTGGATTTTTTTCCGGGAGCCCCACCTCATATGTCGGTATCACTACCTGCTCCTCCCAAATATTTACCTTTTCCATACATGCCTCCTGATATTTTTTATGCGTCAAACGGATATTCGCAATCCATTTCGCGACTTGATTCGGTTAAAAGCAAAAAAAGTCCCTGTTGTAATACTTTTATCTTAGCATTTACAACAGGGAAAAAAATTTATCCATTTCACATATTTTTTAGAAATTCGAACATCATCAAATGTTGTTGAGCGGCTGCAGTACCACAACCTGTGTACCAAATTGATCTGCTGTATCGATGGTGCTTTCTGCCACAACCGTAAGACTTTCCATCTTCTCTGCAAAGGTCTTCACGGTGTCAATTTCTCCATATCCGAATCCTGCCTGATCATCCCGGAAATGCATTGGGATCACAATCTTTGGATTCAGTGCACGAATCACTTCTGCTGCCTGATTGCCGTCAATGGTGTAAAAACCACCCACCGGAATCAATGCCACGTCCAGACCTTTCAGTGCCTCCATCTGTTCTTCTGTCAAATCGCATCCAAGATCCCCAAAGTGTGCGATTCTCTGTTCTCCATCACTGATCACAAAAATCCGGTTGTTTCCTCTCTTGGCACCATGCACCTCATCATGCCATGTTGGCAGAATTTCAACTTTGAACGGACTCTCTGTTTCCTCACGTCCTGTGAGAGAAACCTCATCTCTGCCATTATGATCGCTGTGCTCATGGCTGCAAAGCACCTGATCTGCAGTCACATTCACAGGTCTAAGTCCCGGCACACTGCCCGCCGCATAAGGATCAATCACGATAGTGTATCCATTGCTTTCAACTTTGAAACAAGAATGTCCAATCCATGTAACCTTCATATTGCTACCCCCTAATCTATTACATTGTCTTATCTCAATCGGATTCTCGCAATTCGCTTCCGCTGCTTGCAAGACACCGAAGATTCCCACTAGCTATCCTAATTCTCTTATATATTTCATATTGACGCTGCATTTCTGCTTTTTCATCATTCAACATATTTTTCGCTTCCAAAATTCTTTCAATCGCCTGTGCAGGATCTAACGTATGATACGCCAGAAAGAGTCCCTTTAATTCTTTTGGTTTTACAATTCTATAAACCTGTGACGAGGACAATTCATATGTGAAGGAAAAATATCTATACAGGTATCCGATCCAATACATCTCATTGTATGTATATTTCACAGATCCATAATGTGAAATACCATACTCTTCATTTATCTGCTGCAAAATATCATTTTCCTGAATATTGAGGTCAAGAATGGATTCATTATCCAATTGCTCTGCCACACGGCTTTTCATAAAACGCCTCACAAAAACTTCCGAACTCGAGTCCATCACATCTATCGATTTTTCAAAAGTTTTTGCTTGCAGTTCACATAACAACAGCCCATTTTTATCTATTTTTCTCACACTTGTCACCTGCCTTATGTCAGAATTTCATCAATGTATCGTCCCTGACCTCTATACTGCCTTTTCGCCAATTTAACTTTATCATCCCCCAGTTTCGAGTCATTTGTTCTTACATTTCTGAAATATTCTCTTTCTTTCTCAGAAATAAAAGCACGTTCCACAATTTTTATTCTTGCAGCTGCTTTATCACTTACCATTACATATTGCATACCAAGATTGGTCGCTGCCAGACAATGCTTACATTGCTCATCTGTAAGTTCTCCTGCGATAAATGAATTAATGATTTGAAACATTCTATTATCAGCTATTGGAGCAATGATATAATCACATTTTCTCGAATTATCTACGAATGCTTTTATTGTTGGATGCTCTTTATATTCTTCCAACGCACCTCTGTAATAAGCAATTGTCATCATCCATTCCTGATCAACTGCATACTTTTTACATGTTAACTGCCTATCATCAAAACCCAGATAATATACACAAGATTTATCAAACCCTGAAACAAAAGAAACTGCCTGTTCATAGCTTTCTCCGGTATAAAATCCCCGACCAAAATCATTATTACTTCTTCCCTTATGAATATCAATTGCTCCTTCAATACAACCTTTAGCTCCATGGAAAAGCAGTTTCATATTGGTATCCAGGTTTTCTCTCCACAACATTTCTTTCAACTTATTTATTCTGATATTGTTTTTAAATGCATAGGAATAAACACTTTCTAATAAATTAACCGAGGGTTCTGTTTTTCCTGTCTCATTTCTTGAAATGGTCACCTGCTCTACCCCCAGTTGTTTTGCAAATTTCTCTTGAGAAATTCCCAGTATTTCTCGAATAGATTTTAAATCTTCTGAAAAATTATAATTCATAATCCCCCTTCAACTTGTTTATAACATATTACTTAATCAAGTTTATACTACTTATACCATAAAATTCCTATTCATTCAATAATCTTTTTGTCAGCACATAAAAAAACGCGCCTGCCGAAAGGCTAAGCGCGGAATTGTTTGGGAAGGAGTCCTCTCTCAGCTTTCACTGAGAGAGGTGTATGAAAAAGAAAAAGTTATTTTTATAAGAAATATGTTGTCTCATCTCTTATGGTTAGTACTATACCGTATGTTTGTGTCCAGTTTGGGTACAATCTGTGACAGGTTTGTGAACTCTGTTACTTGTCACTCATCATGCATATTACAGTCTCTCCCACCATGCCATAGTCATCTGCATCCGGTGCTCCAAATGCCCAACCATCATATTCCTGCGTCTTCATCACATTCAGAAGAGAAGAAGTCACGCGAACTTCGATGGTGTTTTCACCGGTCTTAACATATGCGCCAATATCTGCAGTGCCGCGGTCCATGTTAACAGAAACCTTTTCTCCGTTGATCCATACGGCTGCGGTTCCGTCACAGAAACTTTCTGCCTCAAACTCCATTCGACCATTCTCTGAATCCCAGTCTTCCGGTACTGTAAACGTCGCTGTGTATAAAGTGCACCCCATTGTCAAGACAATTTTTTTTGAAAATTAAGTTGGATT
>JAUNAE010000225.1 GCA_030527765.1 Eubacteriales bacterium | reverse complement strand
ACGGCAATTGTCTGCGTTACTGAAATACGTACAGAAGGAGCAAAAAAGATGAAAAAACAGATTTCTATGTTGGCAGCAGTTGCCATGATGGGTGTTGTAACAGTTTCCGGCGCAAGCCTTGTTTATGCAGAGGATACCGTTGTTGTTACCGATGCAAAAGGAGAGGTTGAGATTCCTCAGAACCCACAGCGAATTGTGGATATCAGCGGAAACAGTGATATTTTGTCCATTCTTGGTTACAGTGTAGTCGGCACAGCAAACTCTGATGCTTACGATTATACAAAGTTCCCGTCTTATCTGGAGGACGTTCTTGATGGAGCGGAAATTCTCGGTTACAGCATGCAGCCGGAGGTGGATGTGGAAGCGGTTCTCGGACTTGAGCCGGACCTGATCATCATTTCTTCTGTTCAGGAGGGAATGTACGAGCAGCTTCAGAGTGTTGCTCCGACAGTCATGATCGAGCTTGCACAGATCGATTGGACAGAGGATCTTATGGAAGTTGCAAATGTTTTTGATAAGACTGCAGAGGCAGAAGAGTGGCTTGCTTCTTATAAAGAAAAAGCAGAGGAAGCCGGTGCTGCTGTGAAGGAAACCTATGGGGAAGATGCATCCTATCTTTCTTTCCTTGCAAGTGCAGGAAACCTTTACATCTTCGATGCAGCAGGAATTGGTTCCGTAATTTATGATGATATGGGTCTTGCAAAACCTGCCGGTATGCCGGAACAGGAGAATATCAGCCTTCCGGTTGTGACTTACGAGGGGCTTGCAGAGATCGATGCGGATTACATCATTGCCGTGGGAACGGAGGAAGATCTGGTGGCTCTGAACGAGAGCAAAGTATGGCAGAATATGAGAGCTGTGAAGGATGGAAATATGGTTGAGCTTCCGGCTAGCCCATACTTCAACATTGGTTACAGCTCCATCGGAAGATCTCTGTTTGTGGATGAATTTGCTGGTATTCTGGAGTCTATGAATGAAGAAAAGTAATCGAACCTTACCGATTTTGATCATTATTGGATGTGTACTTATGGCAGCGGGGATACTCGTTGCCATTTGTTCTGGGTCAAAATCCATTCCACTTTCTACGGTGTGGGAGGGACTTTTTCATTACAATGAGGAAGAACTGGACCACATGTTTGTGCGGGATTATCGACTGCCAAGAGCGATTTGTTCCTTCCTTGTAGGAGGATTTCTGGCGATTTCCGGTGGAGCAATGCAGGGAATTACGAGAAATCCCATTGCGGAACCGACGATTCTCGGAGTATCCCAGGGAGCGACTCTGGCAGTTGCGATTTCGGCGGTTTATCTCGGAAAAAGCAGCGGTTTTTCTGTCGTTGTTCTTGCAATGATTGGGGCTGTTGTCAGTGGGGGATTCCTTCTTCTTGTGAGTCTTCGGACTTCTGCAAGCCACAATATGGCAAAACTTCTTCTGGCGGGAACCGCATCCAGCACGTTCCTGATTTCGCTGGCGTCTACCGTTGCACTTCTGGGAAATCGCTCTCAGGAGCTGGCTTTCTGGGTAGCAGGTGGTTTCTCCAACACAGACTGGACCGATGGAAAAGTACTCCTTGTCTGTGGAGTCCTTCCGATGCTCCTTCTGTGTGTATTGTCTCCACGGATTAACATTTTGAACCTGGGAGAGGAAGTGGCAATTGGACTGGGTGTGCATCCCCAAAGACTGCAGATGGTGTCTGTCGGGTTAATCATTCCTATGTGTGCGGCCTCCGTTGCCGTGGCCGGAAATATCAGTTTTCTCGGACTTGTGGTGCCGCATATTCTGAGAGGATTTGTGGGAGCGGATTATCGAAAATTGCTTCCATTATCCTTCTTATTTGGCGGTGTTGTTCTCGTATGGGCGGACATTCTGGCAAAGATGATCCATCTTCCATACGAAACTCCCATCGGTATTTTTACCGCCCTTCTCGGAGTTCCGTTTTTTCTGTGGCTGGTTAGAAAGGAGCGAAATTAAGGATGAAACAAAAGAAAATACCAATTTTATTTGGAATATTCTTTGCTCTGTTTATTCTGTTCTGCATGATCAGTGTTGTTTCCGGCTCCTATCGAATCCCGCTGAATCGCTTTTGGGAAATTCTTACGGGAAATGGTACCGCTGCGGAGAATCTGGCTCTTCTGGATATCCGTCTTCCGAGAATGTGCATTGGTATTCTTGTGGGAGTGGCGTTGTCTGTGTCCGGAGTGGTTCTTCAGACTGTGACAAAAAATCCTCTTGCAGAACCGGGTATGATTGGAATTAATGCAGGAGCCGCGCTGCTTGTGGTGCTGTTTATCACAGCAAGTAAGAGTGTTTATTACGATACGCTTTCCGTGAATCGCGTCATTGCCCTTCCTCTGATAGCGATTCTGGGAGGAGGTCTGGCCTGTTTCCTTGTATACTTTCTGGCAAAGAAAAAAGGGATTCGTCCGGTGCGTCTGATTCTTGTGGGAATCGGCGTGAATTCCGGGATCAACGCCATCATTTCTTACATTCAGCTGACCAGTTCCCGAGGGGATTTTAATCAGGTACTGACCTGGACGAACGGAAGTCTGTGGGGCAGCAGCTGGCTTTATGTGAAGATGGTTTCTGTGTTTGTAGTGCTGCTTCTGATCTACGTGATCTGGAAAATCCGGGTGCTCGATGTGCTGCAGTTGGGGGAAGAACTGGCGACCGGTCTTGGGATTTCTGTTCAGAAAGAGACGAGAAATCTGTTTTTTGCGGCGGCGATGCTGGCTGCGGTTGCGACAGCCGTGGCGGGAAATATTGCTTTTCTGGGACTTCTCGGTCCACAGATTGCGAAGCGTCTTGTTGGTGGAAGAATGAGATATCTGATTCCGTTGTCGGGCATGATCGGGGCATCGATTCTCGTACTTTCAGATACCATCGCCCGGAATTTGTTTTCGCCGGTCGAACTTCCGGTGGGCATTGTGGTATCCATGATTGGCGTTCCGTACTTTGTATATTTGATGTTGAAGGAGAAGTAAAGCATGAGCATAGAAATCAGGGATTTAAAGGTTGGATATGAAGAGAATATCATTATTCCGAAGATGAATCTGAAGATTCCGAAAGGGAAGATTACGATGGTTATTGGATCCAATGGATGTGGAAAATCTACTCTGATCAAAACCATCGGAAGAATTCTGAATCCGCAAAAGGGTAAGATCTATCTGAGCGGTGAAAATATGAAAAAAATGGCTTCCAGAGACATCGCAAGACGTATGGCGATTCTTCCTCAGAATCCGGTGGTACCATCCAAGATTACGGTGCGGGAGCTGATTACATTTGGACGATACCCGTATCAGAAAGCGTTCTCATCCCTTACAAAAGAAGATCAGGAGATCATTGACTGGGCGATGAAAGAGACCAAGGTTGAAATGTTTGCGGACCGGGAGGTAGAGCAGCTTTCCGGAGGACAAAGACAGCGAGTATGGATCGCTATGACCCTCGCGCAGAAGACGGATATTCTGATTCTGGACGAGCCAACCACGTATCTGGATATGGCACATCAGCTGGAGGTGCTGACTCTTCTGAAAGAATTGAATAAGCGAAACCACACAACGATTGTCATTGTGATTCACGAGCTGAATCTTGCTGCAAAATTTGCGGATCATATGATTGGATTGAAGAATGGAACGTTGATTTTTGAAGGAAAGCCGATGGATGTTATTACGAAGGAAAATCTCAAAAAGATTTATGAAATCGATGCATCCATTATTCCTTCTGAAAGCGGAGAATATCCGATCTGCATTGATTTCGGTCTGGTGGGATAAGATGATCCGGAACAGAAATTATCAGCTGGTCATTGCAGGTCTTGTGATTTCACTTTTCGGCAGTGCCGTGCAGCGATTCTGCTTTTCACTGTATTTGCTGGATCTTACCGGCAATGCGGGAGTGTTTGCCAATGCCATGGCGGTCTCAGCTTTTCCTTACATATTTCTTGCGCCACTTGCGGGGGCTGTGGCCGATCGGAAAAACAAGAAATATATCATGATCTGTCTGGATTTGATGAGCGGCGGAGTGATTTTGGGATACCTGGTTCTTATGGGATATGGGGCTTCTAAGATGACAGGTACCGTTCTCGTTATTCTGCTTCTTGCAACGATCAGTACTTTTTATACGCCTTCGGTAACGGCAATGATTCCTCTTCTTGTGAAAGAGGAGGAGTTGGTAAAGGCGAATGCGACGGTCAGCCAGGTCAGTTCTATTGCAAATCTTGCCGGTCCCCTTGTGGCCGGAATTGCTTATGGGAGCATCGGTATTCAAGGAGTAACCATTTTAAATGGTGTTAGTTTTTTTCTGTCTGCAGGACTGGAGGGACTGATTGTTTTTCGGTGGAAAAAACCGGAACGCGCCCGCATTTCTTTTGGCGCTTCCTTCAGGGAAATGCGGGATACCCGAAGATACCTGAAGGAGGAAAAAAGACTGTCCTGGAATTTCATTTTGTCTTATGGGATGTTTAATATTACGCTGGTTCCGGTGCTGACGATTCTTCTTCCTTATGTGCTGAGATCTGTGTATCATATTTCTTCGGAGGGATATGGTCTGGTGGAAGGAATCGTTGCATTTGGAATGATCACAGGAGCCTTTCTTGTGGGAAAATGTTCGAAGATTTTTCCTGTAAAGACGGTATACCGATGGAATTATTTTATGATTTTGTTTCTCGGAATTATGGCAGTGGGGAGCCTGAACGGAAACAAAGAGGTTATTTTTGTTACATGGGCAGCTGCAGGATTTGTCATTATGGCGGCATTGGGCATAGGTAATGTTGTCACCCTTTCCTATACACAAAGTGTGGTAGCAAAAAACAAGCTTGGAACAGTCAGTGCCCTGTCAACAGCCATCGCAACCGTAAGCGTGCCGGTGGGCCAGTATTTATTTGGAAGGTATCTGGAGATTTGGGGACAAGTGGAAGTGCTGTTGGGAGTGGTCGCGGCAGCAGTGTTCGGAGTGATCTGGTTTTTGAGAAGAGCTGTACTCTCAGGTTCCGTCGCAGATGAAAGATAAAAATGTTCGTATGTCCAGATTGTGGTGAAGACTGTACGGGGTGAAAAGTAAGGGAAAATCCGTAGGTTAAGAATGTTTGTTAATATAAGGGCAAAACGAAAAAGGTGTTGACACAAAAGCAAGATTAGAAGGCGACCGGTACGAAAGCAAGATCTGAAGGTTATTTGGGGTTCTCCGAATATTTTGCTATGAAGACGAAATAGACATGGTTATCATGCTGTTTCTCAGGTTTATTATGGGAACCGCCCCATGTAATATAAGTACTATCAGATGACAAACAAATCCTATTTGTTGAAATCGAATTGTAAAATCTGACAGGTGATCTAAAACTTATGTTTCATACATGGGAGGAATAAATATGAGAAGATTAACAAAAAGCAGAAATCAAATGGTTTGTGGTGTTTGCGCAGGCGTTGCAGAGTATTTAAATATCGATGTCACAATTGTTCGTTTGATCTGGGCAGGCGTGATGTGTTTCGCAGGAACAGGACTTCTGGCATATATCATTGCAGCAATTGTAATGCCGGAACCGGATCAGATAACAATGTAAGTTGAGCGTGGGAGCGTGAACGAGGAGCGGTAATTCGGAAATCCGAATTACCGCTTCTTCTATTTCACAGAGAAAAGAAGAGTGGGAGAGTGACAAGTCAAACGAATATTCGCAATCCGCTTCGCTTCGTGCTCATTAGGAGATGTCGGATTATGTCGAAATTTTTGGATGACATTTTCTTTACCGGACGGACAATGCGTTTTATACTTCATATATAACAATTTATTTATATTACCCGGACGTCCGCCATCCTTTTCAAAGGAAAGAAACCGAAGTATTTTCGCTGAAAAAATGAAAACTATATGGTAAAATCAGAAAGGAAGTTTGCTTGAAAAATAGAACATGGTGGAAAAATCAAGGGTATTCCTTCCAAAAGCTTCAACGTTTGCGACCAATCGATGATGATTTCATGAGGTGTCTGTTAAAAGATAATGTTTCGTTGGCGCAATTTATGCTGCGTGTATTATCCGGAATTAAAGATTTGCAGATTATAGAGTTGAAAACACAGGCTGATATGAAACGACTGGCAGGAAGCAGATCCATTTGTCTGGATGCTTATGGAACAGACAGTCAAGGAAGAAAATATGACTTGGAAATACAACGTTCGGATAGTGGGGCTGATCTTCATAGGGCACGTTATCATGCCAGTGTTTTGGATGTGGAAAATCTAAAC
>JAUNAE010000224.1 GCA_030527765.1 Eubacteriales bacterium | reverse complement strand
TCTGGAAATTATTCTGGGAAGTGTTCCGAAAGAATTTCAGGAAAAGTATCTGCAAAAAACCATTGCAGCACTTTCCGAAAGTGACCGGAAGCTTCTGGAAATGTATTTCACATGTGAGTGTTCTCTGAAAGATACGTCGGAAAAACTGTTTATTCATAAGAATACTTTGCAATATCAACTGACAAAGATTCAGAAGCGAACCGGGTATGATCCGAGACAATTTACTGATGCAGTGAAATTATTCCTTGGAATAAAATTTCAGGATTCTGATTGTACGGAATAATAGTATTATCGCTTGCAGATCATATCGGATACATGTATGATAAGAAGAAATTGTAACGAAACAGTAAAAACAGACAGCGAGGTTTATGCAAAATGACAGGTAGTGGAACACTGATTAATATGGCGGCGATTGTGGGCGGCGGGCTCATCGGTCTGGCAGGGAAGAGGATTCTGAATGAGAGAATCCAGGAAACAATGATGAAGGCCAATGGCTTATGTGTCATGTTTATTGGAATCGCAGGGGCGCTCCAAAAGATGTTTTTGATTGAAGATGGAAATTTGAATACACAGGGAACGATGGTTTTGATTGCAGCATTTGCTCTGGGATCACTGCTCGGGGAGCTGTGCAACCTGGAATTGTATATCGAAAAATTCGGAATCTGGCTTCGGGAAAAAAGTGGAAATTCCGAGGATGCAGGATTTTTAAATGGTTTTCTCACCGCATCTTTTACAGTCTGTATCGGTGCTATGGCAATTGTCGGATCACTGCAGGACGGCATGATGGGAGACCCTTCGGTGCTTATCACAAAGGCAATTCTCGACTTCCTGATCATTATGGTTATGGCATCGGCTTTGGGAAAAGGATGTCTTTTTTCGGCCATTCCCGTTGGTATTCTTCAAGGAACAGTGACATTACTGGCAAAGGCAATTGCCCCTTTTATGAATGATGGTGCACTGAATTATCTGTCCATGACTGGATCTATTTTGATCTTCTGTGTTGGAGTGAATCTGATTTGGAAAAACACATTTAAGGTCTGCAATATGCTTCCGGTAGTGCTTGTGGCGGCTGTTTTCGGAATGTTTGGGTTATAATGAAGCGACCAGGATGCAGGAAACAAAAATTATTAATGAATTACGAGGGGATACAAAATGAAATCAATGCAGGATTGTTATACTCTGAATAATGGGATGAAAATCCCGTGTATTGGCTTTGGAACTTACAAAACAAACGACTTTTCTGAAGGAGTTCGCATCGTCAAAGATGCGATTGAAGCAGGGTATCGATACTTTGATACAGCTTCCCTGTATGAGACGGAAAGAGCTCTCGGACAGGCACTGAAGGAGAGCGGACTTAAGAGAGAAGAGTATTTTGTTGCCACAAAAGTATGGATCGATGAGATGGGAAGAGAGGAGACCAAGCAGGCTTTCCAAAGAAGTCTCGAGAGACTGCAGCTGGACTATGTGGATCTGTATCTGATCCACTGGCCGAGAAGAATGGAAGGAGATCAGAACTGGAAAACCGTCGACAAAGAAACATGGCAGGCGATGGAAGAACTGGTTGATGAGGGCAAAATTAAAGCATTGGGTCTGAGTAATTTCCTTCCCCACCATCTGGATCATATTTTGAGTTTTGCAAGAATAAAACCTGTTGTAGATCAGCTGGAACTGCATCCGGGATATTCGCAGGAAGCGGCAGTTGACTATTGTAAAGAGAAGGGAATTCGTCCTCAGGCATGGAGTCCTTTGGGCAGAAGTCGGACGCTGAATCATCCTTTTTTGAAAGAAATGGCAGAGAAATATCACAAATCTACTGCACAGATCAGTCTGCGTTTTTTGCTGCAGAAAGGGATCATTCCTCTGCCAAAGGCATCCTCGATCGAGCGTATGCGGGAGAATGCAGAGATCTTCGATTTCGAGATTTCCAGAGAAGATATGCAAATGCTCAGCTGCATGCCGCAGGATTTATGGCTGGGAGAACATCCTGATTTTGCTATACCAAAGAAGAAAAGTAATCGAAATCAATGAAGAAATTGTGGGTTCTAATCATGGATTCTATAAGAAAATATACGTTTCACTAAGTACATAGAATATAGAAATAGTGTATTGAAAGTGCATAGTATATTGAACACAGAAACAGCCGGCGAATTGTGATCGCCGGCTGTCAGTTTATTTGGATTTTTGTTCGGAAGCACAGTCAAAAGTGACATAAGGAGGATTTTCTCCACGCTCTTTTGCTGGTTTGTAACGCTTCCAGAAATCGTCAAACAATGCAAAGATTTCTTTGTGTTTAGCATAGATAAAGAACAGTGTAATTGCTACATAAGCAGCGGAAATGATGTCTGTAAAAGCCCAAAGAATATCTGCTTTAATGTTGTAAAAAAGGACACATGGGATCATATAATAGATCATGTAGATTGGCATCATTTTCTTGTTGCGTTCGGTGTCACCAAAGGCATAGTTGACGGATTTTTCGCATGTATAATACATACCGATAATAGTTGTCCAGGCAAAAACAGTAATGGCAATTGCGGTCAGCTGACCTCCAATAGAACCATAGGCTTTTGTAAAAGCGAAGGTTGTCAATGCTCCGGAAGTAGCGTCGGATTCAATATAAGAACCGGTGAAAATAATGGTGAATGCGGTGATGGAACATACAACCATTGTATCGATAAATACTTCTCCCCAGCCCCATAAGGACTGACGAACCGGATGATCGGTCTTGGCACTGGCATGGGCAATCATTCCGTATCCGGTACCTGCATCATTGCTGTACATTCCGCGGGCAACACCATACTGAATGGCATCACGTACGGTAGCACCGGCGAAGCCTCCGGCTGCAGCAACAGGGGAGAATGCACTTTTGAAAATCAGAGCAACCACAGCTGGAATGTGTGTGAAATTCAGAACAATTACGCCAAGACCCATAAGAATATACAGAAATGCCATGATCGGAACTGCCTTTGACATTACGGAGGAAATTCTTCTGAGACCTCCCCAGATCGTTACGATACATGTCACTCCGAGAACTGCAACAGACACAATACTTGGAATACCAAACGCCTGATTCAGAGAACTGGTAACCGCCTCCGTCTGCACACAGCAGGTCCACGGACCGAAGATAAAGCAGAAGAATGCAAGAACGACAGCTCCTTTTTTCCAGCCGAAGGCATTTTTCATGACGAAGGAGCGGTCACACACATACTCATCCATGGATTTCTGATAGTGCTCACGATATCGCTGACCAATAATAATTTCACAGGCTTTTGTGGACATGCCGAAGAATGCAGAGATCCACATCCATACAAGGGCACCGGGACCACCGGATACAATGGCGGTTGCTACACCGGAAATGTTTCCCGTTCCTATAGTATTGGCAAGTGCCGTACAGGCCGCCTGAAAGCCGGTAATGGTGCCTTCGCCCTCGCCTTTATCGAACATCTTGGCAAAAGTGTTTTTGAAGTTGTAGCGGATCATTCGCTGATAGCGGAATGCAAATCGGAAGGAAAGCAGGATACCGGTTCCTACTACGATGATGGTCATTGCATTTCCCCAGAGCAGATCATCCAGCCAATAAAGAAAATCTGTTAATTGCTGCATCTCTTTTTCCCTTTCTCTTTTTTATTCTTTTATAAGATCAGCACCTGCGATACAGCCGAATTCGCAGTTTCTGCAATATTTGATGATTTTTTCCGGATGATCACAGACCTCCGGCATCATACCTTCTTCTGCAGTTTCTTCATTGTGCAGCATCATTTTGTTGCAGGATGCACGGTAGTAATTTCCATTTCTTCCCGGCAAATGTTCAATGCCTGTTTCTTTCGGAGTATAAATGACCTGATCAAAAGCCTGCATGGGACATTTCTTAACACAAGGTTTCTCACAGCTGCTGCATGGATCGAAAGCGATTGGTCCTGTGACAGGCAGTGGAAGACTGATCGTCATAGCGCGAAGACGCACACGGGGACCAAATTCCGGTGTTACAAGCAGATTGTTGTAGCCGATACAGCCAAGGCCTGCCTGAATTGCAGCTTCCTTGAGATATACACCGCCTCGTTCCACGTGATAGCGCTTGGAATAAAGATGCACTTCCGGATATTTTTCTTTGACGTATGCGCGAAGTCCTCTGGAAATGGAAAGCAGTTTCTTGTTTCCCGGAGGATCAATTTCACCGCACCACCAGTCCATTCGAGGATCGTCTTTTGGATGGGCAACAGCAAATACCAGGACTGCCTTTGCATCTTCCTCCCACAGAACTTGTCCGTGAGGAAGACCGGTCGTGATCTCATCCGCAAAATGATCCCGGGTATTGTCTTTCATCTTTGGGAAAAGCTGTTCTGAGGGGCTGTTCCGCAATGCTTCAATGTCGGCCACGCCCACGAGATCCGCACCTAAGTTTTTCAGTTCTTTCAGTAAATCATCTCGGATTACTGTTAATTCATTCATGTCCATGTTTCGTCTCCTGTCATAAAGAGTAATGCCAATAGTTTATCGTATTACAGTGGAAAAAACAAGGCTATTCGAAGATGTTATACCGACTCTGCAAGCACGAAAAAAACAGCACCTGAAACGGTATAGAAACCTGTTTCAGATGCTGAAAATTTTGAGCGAAGCACTTTGTGTTCACGAGTAAGAAGTGGAGCGAATTGTGACTACCCGTTTTACAACTTCTATGCGGTTTGAGGAAGTAGAATTTCCGCATGATTTCGTCTTTTCTGATAGATGAAGAAGAACACGGCGATGACAAAAGCGGTGAGATCCGCAGCGGTATGTGCAGCTGCGATTCCCTGAAGCTTCCAGAAATGTTCCATGAGGTACAGGAAAGAAATGAGCAGAAGTCCCTGGCGGAGCACAGAGAGAATGATCGCTCCCACTGCATTCTGAGAGGCCTGCATCAGGTTCGTTGTCACATTGATTACACCGGAAAAAGGAGCTCCGATGATCAGAAAGATGACGAGTGATTCTGCCAGTGCTGCGGCAGAGGAGGTACCGAGAAACATATGAATAATGTTCGTGCGTACTGTGAAACTGAGGACGGCCCCAAGAACACCGAGGGTGGAAGTCAGAATGATCAGATCCTTAAGAATCGTGTTCATGCGTTTCTGATCTTTGGCACCGTAGGCGTAGGCTAACAGAGGCTGTGTTCCCATGGTGATACCGAGGATTACCATGGAAATGATCATGGAAACTTTGCCGGCAGCAGCCATCGAAGCAATGGCATCGGTTCCGTAGATTTTCAGCAGATTATTGGAAAAAGAGGAGGCAAAGCCGCTCAGAATTGTGCTGATAGCGTTGGGAAGTCCGAGAGCCAGAACAGTAAAAATCAGTACCGGTTTCTGTAATGCGTAAGATGGACGTACAGAAATGGTGGTCATACGTTTCACGAACAACAGGTACAAAAGTGTTGCAACCGCATTGCCGAGAACCGTTGCAATGGCTGCTCCCACAACTCCAAAATGGAGAACAAGTATGAGAATCGGATCAAGAATCAGGTTGGTAATGGTTCCCATAACATTGCCGATCATGGATTCTTTGATGGAGCCGTCGGCACGGATAATACTTCCGAGCATCGTTGACAAAATCATAAAAGGTGCACCAAAGAGAAGAATGACAAAGTACTGTTCTGCATATTTATAGGTTTCTTCTGTCGCACCGAGAAGGTTCAAAAGCGGACCATGGGCTGCAAAGAGAATTGGGATAATTACAATACCGAAAATCAGGGCAGCCCAGAAGCTGATGCTTGAAATCACTTTGGCCTGTTTTGGATCATTGGCTCCAAAGGAATTGGTGATCAAGGTGCAGGCACCGAAGCCGATCATGGTAGCAACTGCCATCAGAAGAGAGAACAGAGGGCTGACGATGGAAATTGCAGCAACCATTGCGGAATCCCCCAGCTGACCGATAAAGATCATATCTGCCATGTTGTAAAAAATCATGAGTATCACGATAATCAGAGATGGAATTGCAAGTTTAAATATCGAAGACCAGACAGAGCCGGTACGGTATAGTTTGTCGTAATTGGGCATAGGTAAAAACTCCTTTCACAAATATTTTGTCAACAGATGTTGTATAAAGTATAATAGAGACTGCAAGAACGGAGAAGTCATCAATCTTTTAAAAAGTGTTGTTTATCTCCGATTAGATGCCTTTACATGGATGTAGTGAAAATCTGTTATTCCCAAGTCAAACGGATATTCGCAATCCGCTTCGCTACTTGCTCATAACCGAATAGCT
>JAUNAE010000223.1 GCA_030527765.1 Eubacteriales bacterium | reverse complement strand
AGGTCCTCTTCTACAGAAAGGTCTTCTTCCGTTTCTTCAAAAAGTTCCTCTGTGTCCTCCTGAGAAATCTCGTTCTCGTCATTCTCCTCTTCTTCCGCACTGATTGAAACCGTAATTTCTTCGCTTTCTGAAGCCGCAGTCTCTCCTTCCATATCCCATTTCTGCGCTTCTTCAGTCTCTGAAATTTCCTGTTCCATCACCGTTTCTTCCTGCCATGCAGGACTTTCCTCTGCCAGCACCGGTGCTCCGGAAGATGCAACCATCATCCCGGTCATAAGTACCGCAAGACTCTTTGAAACGAGCTGTTTTGATTTCTTTTTCATACTTGTAGTTCCACCTCTCTTTTGTTATGCCCGACCAAAAGTATCGAACTTTTCTCATTCCGGGTCGGGCCTTGTTCAACGTGGTTAAACAAGACTAACTACAAGAATATAGTTAAGACTAACTTTTGTCAACCAAAACTTAGTCTTAATAAACTTTTCTCATTTCCCCATCTTCATGCAAAATAAATTTCATACCATACAAGGAACATGTAGATGGTCCAGATTTTTCTCCAGAGATCGCTCTCTCCTTCCAGAAATGCATCAAACATTTCCTGAAGTTTCTCCTTATGAAAGAACTTGCCGGCACTCTCTCCGGATAATTTTTCTCTCACATCTTTGTTGTATCGCGAATCTGTAAGCCACTGACGAATCGGCACTGAGAATCCTCTTTTGTCCCGGAACGCAATTTCTTTTGGAAGCACCTTGCCCGCTGCTGTGCGAAAAGCAAGTTTATTCATCTGCTCTGTCACTTTGTATTTCGGCGGAATTCGAGATGCAGTCTCAAACATTCGAGGATCTGTAAAAGGCATTCGAACTTCCAGATCATTCACAGCACTCATCTTGTCTACATTCAGATAGATATCCCCCTCCAGCCACAATTCCATGTCAATTCGCATCATCTTTGAGAGAGGATCATATTCTGCAATTTCCTTATAGGTATTCGACACCAGCTGAACAGGACGCAGATCTTCCCGGTAGTTCAGAAGAAGTTCTTTCTTTTCCGTTTCACACATAATCATCGTATTACCAACATAAAAGTCCTGAAGATGCTCTTTATATTGTTCTGCTTTTCCGTACATTCGATACCCACCAAAGAATTCGTCACTGCCTTCACCGGAATAACAGACCGGAGCATATTCAGCCACATGTCTGCAGGCGATGGAAAATACAACTGCCGAAGCATCGCCCAAAGGCTGCTCCATTCCTTCGCACACCCTTGTCACTTCCCCAAAATACTCCTCCGGGGTAATGACAAGACGTTTGCTCTCTCTTCCAAGTATGTTTGCCGTATCTTCCGCCAGAGATGACTCGTCAAACTGTTCTTCCTCGTATCCGCATGTATGAACCCGTTTCACTTTGCTCATTGCAAGGATATACGAAGAATCAACTCCGCTGGATAAGAAGGCATCCGCCTTCTCATCCTCCACTTCTCCCATAATTTCTTTCATAACATCGTTAATTTCTTCAGCATATTCTTCCAGCGATTTGGAATCATCCGGACGAAATTTTGGAGTCCAGTAAGAATGGATTTCCAGATTTCCATTTTCAAAAACCAGATAATGTCCCGGCATCAGCTTTTTGATTCCTTTAAAAAACGTCTTTTCCCCGCCTACATAGGTCATGGTCAGGTAATTCTGGAGAATTTCCTCTTCCAGTTCTTTCCGATATTCCGGTTTTGCAAGAATATCCCGGATAAACGTTCCAAACAGGAGCTCTTTTTGCTCTGTCACACAATAGTAAAAGGGCTTTGTTCCAAAGTGATCTCGAAATGCAAGAATCTTATCTTGATCTTTCAGAGCAAAAGCAAACATCCCATAAAAATGATTACACAGCTTCTCTCCCCACTTCCGATAACCATTCAGAATCAAAGCCTTCTCCCGTTCTTCTCGTGGGAGCCCATTCTCAACTTCAAGAATCTCGCAGAGTTTCTTCCAGTTTCGAATGTGTCCTCTGTATTCCAGTAATTGTACTTCCTTCGCCTGTAAATTCATAATCTGTATCCTCTATCTGTTTTTTCGTTAAATCGCGAATCTCGTAAGAAGATTCGCGCGCGAGTTCGGCAGTTGCAAAGCAACTTTCTGCTGCCGAACTCTGCGATCTGCCGGAGGCTCATCTCAGCCGGGGGATCCAGCCCCACTGAGACTAATTTGTTTTCCCCATTTATAGAAAATGGGGGGCTCCCCGACTGAGATAAATCATTTCAACCTTTTTGACTCCGGTGATTCCGCTCAAATCATTCACAAATTCCGTGTCATTGTTTTTCAGCTGAACTTCCATACACAATTCAATCATCTCGTTTCCGAGAATTTTTCTCTTCGTGATCTGCTTTTCCACATTATCTTTTATAAAATGTGTACTTGTAATTTCTGCCAGGTGATTTTCACACTGTATCACCAGAATATACGATTCCATGAGCGGTGTGCGCCGTGCCAGAATAAGCAGCAGACATACCATCATCAGGCTGCCAAGTACTACTACCAGATACTGCCCCATAGCCGCAAGAAATCCTGCAGCCGCCGCCCAAAGCAAAAACACACTATCGATTGGATCTTTATTTCTCTTCATTGACCATACAATGGTCATACCTCCGATCATTCCAAGAACAACCATCACATTCTTAAAGATTGTCATGACCTCGTTCCTTTCTTTCGCTTTTGTTCAAAGTATAGCACGGCAAAATTGAACTCATATTTAATCCCCTAAAAGGATTTTTCAATCTTTATTTAAGGTTGTGAAGGTATCATAAATCGAAAGAAAACGGCTGTTTACAGCATAATTATTTGTACTTGTTTACGCATCGTCACAAAATTACCATAATGAAATGCTATAATCAGTTGTTATAAGTCAATCGAATTCTAGCAATCCACTTCCGCTACTTGTTTCGGGTCAAACGGATATTCGCAATTTGATTCGATTCAAACGGATATTCGCAATCCGCTTCGCTACTTGCTCATAACCGAATAGCTGCTCCGCAGCTTATCAGTGGGAGCTTGAACTCCCACTGATACAAGCAAGTCCCCACCCACCGCTTAATGCTCTGCGCATTTGAAGCGGGGGACTTACTTGATTCGGTTAAACTCTTTGTTCTACCCCGGAGGTACTCATGAGAATATTAATTATTGAAGATGAAAAAGAAATTGCAGACGGACTTTCTTCCATATTGGAACAGAATGGATATGCCACCGACGTCGTCTATGATGGACTTAGTGGATTGGAATGCTGCCTCAGCAACATATACGATATGATTCTATTGGATCTTATGCTTCCAAAACTCAATGGTCTGAATGTATTACAAAATATGCGTTCAGAAAATATCACCACTCCGGTGATTCTACTCACTGCAAAGTCGGAAATTGAAGACCGCATCCGCGGACTGGATGCCGGTGCAGATGATTACCTGACAAAACCCTTTGCTATGGGCGAGCTTCTGGCGAGAATCCGGGCGAGAACCCGCCAGACGAATACGGTCATAGACCACACTCTGTCATTCGGAGATATCCGGATTTCTCAGGACACCTTCGAACTCTCCTGCGGCTCCTACAGTGTAAAAATGGGTAACAAAGAATATCAGCTCTTAGAAGCACTGATTCTGGATGCCGGCCGGATTATTCCAAGAAACTCACTCATCGAAAAAATCTGGGGTCCCTGGGAAGAAACATCCTACAACCAGCTGGAAGTCTATGTTTCCTTTTTGCGAAAAAAACTCAAATATGTTCATTCCGACGTTTTGATCCGCAACACCAAAAATGTAGGCTATTCTATAGAATATGAGGAAAACTAACGTGCTGAAAAAATTGAAACGACGTTTTGTCGCAAATGTAATGCTCGTACTTGTCGTTGTCTTCTTGCTTATGACCGTCGGATTTCATCTTTTTTATAATTATGAAAACCGAAAAGAAAATGAAGCGCTTCTGTACTGGGTTGCCAATACCGGCTCCATTTCTACCGAAGAAATCGAAAATTACTATCTAGGCAAAGAAGAACTGGAAGACACGTCCGGCAAAGAATCGACTTCTATTGGACTTGCCGCCATTAAGTACGACACCTCCGGCAATTTTCTTTCCATAGAAAGTACAGAGACCCTGTCTCCTCAAAAAGAGGATGAACTTCTAAGAACCGGTGAAAAGATCCTGAACGGAACACATCCTGCAACCAAAAAACTGACCTACAAACTTATGAAAAAGGATTACGGATACTATCTGGTATTATTGAATACCTCCGGATCGATTCTTATTTTTCAGTACTCGGAGTATCTTGTTGCCGCAGGAATATTTCTTGCCGTCCTGATTCTCCTCTTCTTTGTCAGTTTGCTTCTGTCCCGCTTCGTTACAAAACCGGCCGAAAACAGCCTGAACAAGCAAAAGCAGTTCATCTCCGATGCCAGCCATGAGCTCAAAACTCCTCTCGCTGCAATCCTGTTAAACGCAGAGGCACTGGCATCCTCCAACGAAGGAAATCAAAATTTACAGAATATTATTTCCGAAGCTTCCCGTATGGATCGGCTGATTCAGAATCTGCTGGAACTGGCAAGGGCTGACGATGTCACGCACAAACTGGTTATGGAAGATTTCAACTTGTCTGATGCAGTGCTTCAGATCACTCTTCCCTTTGAAAGCCGTGCCTACGAATCCAACATTCAACTTGATACCGACATCGAAGAAGATCTGCTCTATCATGGAAGCAGCGATGATATCAAACAGGTCATCGCAATTTTGATAGACAATGCTTTCAAGCATGTCAAGGAAGGCGGTCGCATTTTGATTACTCTGGATCATACTGGTTCAGCCAAACGACTCCGCATCTTCAACACCGGAGACGGAATCTCTGACGCAGATCTTCCGCATATTTTTGATCGTTTCTACAGCTGCGATCAATCCCGGGGAGGAATCCGAAAAAGCTACGGCCTCGGTCTCGCCATCGCAAAAGCCATTGTAGAAAAACATGGCGGAAGTATTACTGTACATAGCGAATATGGAAAGAATGCAGAGTTTATAATTCTCCTTCCTCAGCCCTCCCGAAAGAAAACCCGAATTTCATAAAATATGAAAAGGAAAACGTCCACCGAACATTCTCTTTTTCAAAATAACAACAAGAAAAAATCCTGTAATTAACAAAAGCTCCTCAACCAGATGGGTATCTTATACAGACACCTTATCTGATTAAGGAGCTTTTGGGTTATAGGATAAATCCTTTATTTTGCTACGGCAGCCACTCCCTGGGTTTTGTAATAGCTCATTACATTTCCCTTGTAGGCTCTGACGCTGTAATAGTATTTCTTTCCTGAAGTACGCGTCGTATCTGTGTATGAGAAGGTTCGCTGAGATGTATTGGGTTTGTTCTTTGTCCAGCTGCCTCCGGATACTTTGCGGTACACATAATATCCTGCTGCACCGGACACCTTAGTCCATGTGACCTTAACACCTTTCGATGCCGGTTTCGCAGATACTCCCGGCATTGCCAGATACAGGAGAGATTTTCCTGTAGTATCATACGCACTGGTGAAAGAAGAACCTGCATTATTCAAACAGCGAACTGTGAAACTATAGGTTTTTCCGGAAGTAAGTCCTGTAACCGTATAATTGGTGGAGCTTGTATCTCCGGCTTTCTTCCAGCTGCCGCCGGATACCTTGTATAATACTCTGTATTTGTAGGCACCGGAAGAAGCTTTCCACTTCACAGTCACTCCTTTTGCTGCATTGCTTACCTCTGACACGCTCGGTGCCTTCACAAAGCGTTTACTCTTTCCTGTAGAATCCAGGCCGCTCATGAAGGATGTGCCTGCCTTGTTGACACAGCGAACTGTAAATACATAAGTTTTTCCGGACGTAAGTCCATTCACTGTATAGTTCGCAGCAGTTGTATCTCCAACCGTTTTCCAACTCTTCTCTCCGGAAATTTTATACAATACGCGGTATTTGGAGGCACCGGATACCTTATTCCAGGTTACCTTCATTCCGTTTGTCGTAAGCGCAAGAGACGCAATCGACGGCGTTGCCACATACTGAATGTTTTTACTTGCCGCAATGTTACTGATAAACTTTCCGGACTCATCGATACAGCGAACCGTAAAGGAATAATTCGTACCACTGGACAATCCTTTCACAGTATAGCTGTTATTCTCTACATCCGCCGCCTTTGTCCAGGAACTTGCACCTTTGACTCTGTAGAATACGCGGTAACGAACTCCTTCAGCAACCACATTCCACTTCACAGTGATGCCATCC
>JAUNAE010000010.1 GCA_030527765.1 Eubacteriales bacterium | reverse complement strand
TTCCATGCTTTGCCTTCACCTGAGCAATATTCAGATTGGTTACATGCAATCCAGTGCGCTCCATAACATACTCTTCAATCTCTTTATAAGTTGCCTTAGACTCTGCCTTCGTCAGATCCATCTCATCCATATCCACTGTCACATTCACATGATGCTTTGCTTCATGGAGTTTGGACAAAAGGCATACCGTCTCCACATGGCTTGACTGGCTGAACTGGTCTACAACAGTCACCTTCTTCAACTCATATGCCGATTCGCAAAGGATCTTCAGATCCCTCGCCAGCGTTGCCGAATCACAGCTGACATAGACAATCCTGTCCGGTGCCATCTGCAGCATCGTTTGCAGCAGTTTCTCGTCGCAGCCCTTTCTCGGCGGATCAACCACAACTACATCCGGCTTCAGCGCGCCGCCGCTTTCTTCCATCTTCTCGGCAAAGACATCTTCTGCCTTACCGACATAAAAATGTGCATTGGTAATGTCGTTGATCTTTGCGTTCAGCTTCGCATCCTCAATCGCACGCGGCACAATTTCCACACCGTAAACACTGCCGGCCTGCTTCGAAAGCGCCAGCGTAATGGTACCGATGCCGCAATACAGATCCCATACGGTTTCGCTGCCGGTAAGCTGTGCATAGTCCAGAGCACGCTCATAGAGCTTCTGCGCCTGATCATGATTGACCTGATAAAACGACAGAGGAGAAATCTCAAAGCGGATCCCGCAGAGGATATCCGTGATGTGATCCTGCCCCCATAACACTCTTGTTTCGGAGCCCAGAATCACATTCGTATTCTCCGTATTCACATTTATCATTATGGAAGCGATACCATCGATTTTGGACAAGGCTTTCACAAGCACCTCTTCCTGCGGCAGAGCGTTGCCGTTCAATATCAGACAGACCATGATCTGTCCGGTCTCTTCCCCGATCCTGGTCAGAAGGTGACGCACCAGGCCCTTTCCGGTTGTTTCGTCATAGGGACGGATTCCATAGGTCTGCATATGCTTAAGCACGCAGCTGAGGATCTGCGCATTCACCTCGGCCCCGAGCAGACAGTCCGTACACGGAATAATGTGATGCGTTCTTCCGGCATAGAACCCGGCTACGGTCTTGCCGTCTTTATCCGTTCCAAACGGCACCACCATCTTATTGCGGTAGCGAAACGGTCTCTGAGACGCGATCGCATCCTCCATGATATCTTCTATCAATTCCGGAGAAAAGCCGCCGATGCGGATCAGCTGGTTGCTGACTTTATTCTTTTTCCATGCAACCTGCTCTTCGTATTCCAGCTCCTGAATCTGGCAGCCTCCGCATCTTCTTGCGTTCTCGCACAGAGGTGCTACGCGCTTGGCTGAGGGCTCAAGGATTTCCTCTACACGAGCAAATCCGTACTGTTTTTTCAGTTTCAGAATCCTTGCCACAATCCTGTCTCCGATCACGGCATCCTTGATAAAGAAAGGAAAGGTACCGGCCTTGCCGATCCCTTCCCCATTCGTTCCCATATCTTCAATGGTCAGTTCAATAAGATCATTTTTTTTCATATCAAATCTCTGAAGTTCTACGCAGGTTGGACTCGAACTGTCTGTTGAATCCAAGCCAGGTGGTGTTGCCTTCCTCTGTCTTCTCCATTACTTCTGTCAGCATCTGCAGCTTCGCATCGGCATTGTCAGCCGTTGCAAGTGCAAAGGCTTCTGCCAAAGCCGGTTTCTTCGGAGAACCGAATTCAAGCTCACCGTGGTGTGCCAGAATGCAGTGCTTGAGCTCATTGGCAATGATCACCGGGAAACCGTCAATTTCACGGATATGCTCGTCAAGCATTTCCACGCCGATGATGATGTGCCCAAGCAGCTGTCCTTCATCGGTATAATCGTTCTGCGGGAAAGGTGAAATCTCTCTGGTCTTGCCGATATCATGGAACATCGCTGCTGTCAAAAGCAGGTCTCTGTTCAGGAGGCTATAACGCTCTGCGAGGAAATCGCAGAAGCGGGTCACGGACAAGGTATGTTCCAAAAGTCCGCCGACATAGCCGTGATGCATCGTCTTGGCTGCGGAATGCTTCATAAACAGCTTACCGAACTCCGGATCCAGGAAAAAGGATTCCAAGAGCTGTTTTAAATACGGATTCGAAATACTGTCAATGAATCCTAGCAGATCCTTGTACATAACAGACGGATCCACCGCAGATACCGGAATATAATCCTGAATCTGATATTCGTCCGCGTCTGCGATTCGCGCCCGGCGAATGATGAGCTGATTCTTGCCCATGAATAAATTCACATCACCGGTTACTTCCACATAATCCAGTTCTTCAAAATCTGCGATGCCGGCTGAATCCGGATCCCAGATTTTGGCATCGATCGTTCCGGTTTTATCCTGCAAAATGACATTGTCATAGGGCTTGCCGGCCTTGGTCAATGCACTCGTTCTGCTTTTGCACAGATAGATTTCACTGATCTGCGTACCTGATTTCAAGTTCTCTATATATTTCATGTTCTTCTCTTTCTATTGCCGATTGCGACAGGTATTAATCCAGTGTAACGGCGATTGTCATTTCACTGTAGTTTTCGCCCGATCCGCGCATCACCTGCAGCTCTACAACCTGCTCCGGCTGCTTTGTCAAAAGCACGGAGCGCAAATCTTCCGCACTCAGCAGCTCTTCCCCGTCGATCGAAGTGATGATGTCTCCGCTCTGCAGACCTGCCCGCATGGCGGGAGAATCTGTGGTAACCATACTTACATAGACTCCACTCGGCAGCTGATAGGTATTTGCCACCTCATCTGTTACCGTCTGCATGGTAACGCCCAAATAGGCTGTTTTCTTTCCCTCCATCATCTGATCCACAACATCCGATAAATCCTTAGCGGATAATGCGCTCAGTGTCATTGAGGAATTCTGCTCGCAGACCCGGTTCACAATACCGATGATCTCTCCGCTTGTATTAATCAGAATCGATCCGGTAGACGCATTTCCGGCCATCGTTGTGCCGTAACAAAGGTAATTGCCGTCCTCCAGAACAATCTTGTCACTTACCATGGTAATCGAGCCGTCCAAAATAGAATACATCGATCCCAGCGGTCTGCCAACCGCGACGACAAGCTGTCCCTGTGCAACAATACCGTCGGTATTGAGGGTTGCAACCGTAATCTCATTGAGGGTCTGCGGCTGCAGATCTTCCACCTTTACAGAAACAATTGCCATCGACAGGACGTCATGATAGCCCACAAGCTCCGCACTCTGTACATCTCCGTTTTCAAACTCCACCTGAATGGTACGCTCACCCTTCAGAGCTTCGTATCCTGTCAATATCAGGAGCTTCTCACCATCATTCGAGAGAATGATGCCCAGACTCTGATTTGCGTCCTCATAGTCCAAATTCAGCATATCCGTCGCCCTGGCGGTTCCTGTTACCGTGACAATGGAATGGTTGGCGCGGCGGCCGATCTGATAGAGCTCATATTTCACGCTCTGATACTCTTCGAGTGTTATCTGAGACAGATCCTCCTCATCGGTATTCAGCGGTTCAGCAACAGGTTCCTGCGGCTCCTGAGGCTCTTCGATCTGCGGCTCCTGAGTCTGCGTTTCTGTCGGATCCGAGCTCTCCCGGTAGATGCCGTCTCCGTCATCCATGTGTGCAAGCAGAATCTGTCCTCCGGCGAATCCGAGGCCGAAGATAAAACCTGCAAGCAGGATCAGGAGTCCTCTGATGGCTAAGCGACGTTTGGACAGAGGCTTTGCCTTTGTATATTCACGGATAAAATGATCTTCCGGTTTCTGTGACATGTTCTTCTCCCTTTGATAAAACATCACACATATCGGATTTATTTTATCATCGAAGTATGAATAAATTATGAATATACAAGCAACGCGAAAAAAAAGCTCCCTGTCCGTTGGACAGGGAGCCAGCAAATGTAAGCGCGAATTATACGAGCTCAAGAAGAACTTCCATCGCTGCATCACCTTTACGCGGTCCGATCTTAACGATACGTGTGTAACCACCGTTACGATCTGCGTACTTCGGTGCATACTCGTCAAACAGTTTGTCAACGAGGTCAACGTTTACCGTATTCTTCTTGCGGCCTTTACCTTCTGCCGGAACTTCGGTAATCGGGTAAAGGATCTTTCTCATCTGACGTTTAGCATGAAGTCTGCTCGGCATATCTTTCTTAACCTGACGCTCAACTTCATCATAAACAGTCACTCTCTTACCATCAACTACTTCTTTCACACGCTTGCCGTCAACATCTTTGCGTGCTACTTTCACAGTCTTGGTAACTTCTTCAAAGTTGTCCATTTCTTTTACAGCCAGAGCGATGATCGGCTCTACCTGCTTACGAACTTCTTTTGCTCTTGCTTCGGTAGTAACGATTTTTCCGTGGTAGAGAAGTGCGGTTGTCTGGTTTCTCAGAAGTGCCTTTCTCTGATCGGATGTCTTACCGAGTTTTCTGTATTTTGCCATTTCTTACTCCTTTCGTGGAACATCGGGCAGCGCTCTTTGGTCTTATATACCCGATGCATATCATCGACCACTAGGCAGGGAAGACCGCACGCTTTGGTTTTACCGGCTCCCCATATCCATGATGCTTAAATTAAGCTTCTTTGCTGTTATTCAAAGACAGTCCAAGGTCTTTGAGTTTCGCAAGTACTTCTTCGAGAGACTTACGTCCCAGGTTACGTACTTTCATCATGTCTTCCGGTGTCTTGTTGCACAGTTCTTCAACTGTATTAATGCCGGCACGTTTCAGACAGTTGTAGGAACGAACGGAAAGTTCAAGCTCATCGATATTCATCTCCATGATCTTCTCTTTCTCATCGTCTACAGCCTTCACCATAACTTCTGCGCTCTTTGCGTTCTCAGAAAGATTGATGAAGAGGCTCAGGTGTTCACTCAGAACCTTAGCGGCAAGGCTGACAGCCTCATCCGGAGCAAGGGTTCCGTTCGTATAAATATCCAGAGTCAGCTTATCGAAATCGGTAATCTGGCCTACACGGGTATTTTCCACCTGCATGTTCACACGCTCAACCGGTGTGAAGATGGAGTCAACTGCAATAACTCCGATCAGCAGATCAGCGTCTTTGTTCTTATCGGCGCCTACATAACCTCTGCCGCTTGTGATGGTCAGCTCCATACGAAGCTTAGCATCGGATCCGTTCATTGTAGCAATGACGAGATCCTTATTAATGATATTGATGTCAGCATCAACCTGAATGTCAGCTGCTGTTACAACGCGATCACCCTGTACATCGATGATAGCCGTCTTCGGTTCTCCATCACCTGCAACATTCTGGATCGACAGCGCTTTCAGATTCATGATGATTTCGGTTACATCCTCTTTTACACCCGGGATGGAACTGAATTCATGCAGAACACCATCAATTTTAACCTGGCTGACTGCAGAACCCGGAAGAGAAGAAAGCATAATTCTTCTCAGAGAGTTGCCGAGGGTAATACCATAGCCTCTCTCAAGCGGTTCTACAACAAATCTGCCGTATTTCTTGTCTTCGGAGATTTCTTCAATCTCAATATTCGGTTTCTCAAAATCGAACACGTTCTATTCCTCCTTACAGGCCAATCACGCAAACAGTGGCATAGCCACAAACTGCATAGGAAACAAGCAAACCGCTTATTATTTAGAATACAACTCGACAATCAGCATCTCGTCAACCGGAACATCGATCTGTTCTCTGGACGGTAATTCTTTGATGGTACCTTTCAGGTTCTCAGCATCAGCTTCCAGCCACTCCGGTACAAGTCTGCCACCGGTAACTTCAACGATGTCTTTGAATCTCTGAGAAGATTTCTTATTCTCAACAACTTCGATTACATCGCCTGCGCTGATCTGGTAGGACGGGATATTGATCTTCTTGCCGTTAACGGTAACGAGCTTGTGATCAACGATCTGACGTGCTTCTCTTCTTGTTCTGGCAAGACCAAGACGGAAAACAACGTTGTCCAGTCTTCTTTCGAGCATGATCATCAGGTTCTCACCGGTCATGCCTTTCTGACGGTCAGCCTTCTCATAGTAGTTATGGAACGGCTTCTCAAGTACACCGTAAATGAATTTTGCTTTCTGTTTTTCTCTCAGCTGAAGACCATACTCACTCATCTTACGATTGGATCTCTGCGGTGCTCTTCTGGACTTCTTGTCATATCCAAGATATACCGGATCCATATCGAGAGATCTGCATCTCTTCAGAACAGGAACTCTATTAACTGCCATAGTAAATCACACCTCCATTAAACTCTTCTGCGCTTCGGCGGACGGCATCCGTTATGCGGAACCGGAGTTACGTCCTCGATACTTGTTACCTGGATACCGCATGCGGAAAGAGCACGGATAGCTGCTTCTCTTCCTGATCCCGGTCCCTTAACCTTAACGTCTACAGACTTAAGGCCGTGAACAAGTGCTGCCTTTGCTGCTGTTTCTGCAGCCATCTGAGCTGCATATGGAGTGGATTTTCTTGAGCCTCTGAAGCCCAGTCCACCGGCACTGGCCCAGGATAAAGCGTTACCCTGTGCATCGGTCAAAGTTACAATAGTATTATTGAAAGATGACTGAATGTGAGCCTGGCCGTGTTCTACGTTTTTCTTTACACGTTTTTTAGTCGCTTTTTTAACGTTCTTAGCCATTTTCTAACCTGATCTCCTTAGATTATTTCTTCTTGTTTGCTACCGTTCTCTTCGGTCCCTTACGGGTTCTTGCGTTGGTCTTCGTCTTCTGTCCGCGAACCGGCAGACCTCTTCTGTGACGAATTCCACGATAGCATCCGATTTCCTGTAATCTCTTGATGTTCAGTGCGGTCTCTCTACGGAGATCACCTTCCACCGTCTGTGTTTCATCGATAACTGCTGCGATTCTCTTGATTTCATCGTCAGTCAGATCTCTAACACGCGTATTCGGATCTACATTAGCCTCTGCGAGGATACGGCTAGAACTGGTTCTTCCAATTCCGTAAATGTAAGTAAGCCCGATCTCAACGCGCTTTTCTCTTGGTAAATCTACACCTGCAATACGAGCCATGTGTATTTACACCTCCATGTACATTTGCTTTTGATTTGTTTCGGCCGGTTCGGTATGGGTCCGGCAATAGCGCACATTCCCCCTTTTTAAAAGATGATCGGTGGAACCCGCGCTTCATATAAGTAAGTTTTACGAAACCGTGTGACGAGTACGCTTTCGTAAACAGCCGCTCAAATTAGTGTGTGACAAGGATTAGCCCTGTCTCTGTTTGTGTTTCGGGTTTTCGCAGATAATTCTGACGCTGCCCTTTCTCTTGATGACTTTGCATTTTTCGCAAATCGGTTTTACAGATGAACGAACCTTCACGTTTGGCTCCTCCTTTCTTTTGATACACAAAAGATGTGTATACTTAACCTATCCCAAAAGTGTCCGGATAGCATTCTATCATAGCGGGATGCAAAAAGCAAGCTAAAATTACTTGTCTCGCCAGATAATTCTACCCTTAGTCAGATCGTACGGAGACAGTTCCATTGTCACCTTATCACCCGGCAGAATACGAATGTAATTCATGCGCAGCTTTCCGCTGATGTGTGCCAGGACAATATGTCCGTTCTCCAGTTCTACACGAAACATTGCATTCGGCAGTTTTTCAACAACTTTACCTTCTACTTCAATAGAATCAGCTTTTGCCATTAATATGTAACCTCCATCTCACCTGACATATTCTGACTGTAACACTTGAGTGCATATTGAATGCCTTCATTTGAAGGCTTGCCGTTCAGATAGCATTTTGCAAGAATGTCATCCGAAATGTTCTTGATGATCTGAACGTGCTTTTTGTTTTTTTTCTTCGGTTCCTCTACGGTTCGGATCTGTCCGTCCGCAAGAAATACCTCTCTGTCTGTTTCTCCGAGTACGAAGTACAGCATCCCTTTATCATGGCCTGCTTTTGAAACAGCGAAATGATCAGACATGTTATTCACCCAATGCCTTGGTAATGACTTCGAATACTTCGCTCATCGGAAGTGTTCCGTCGACTTCCACCAGCACATCATGCTTCTGATAATATTCAATCAGCGGTTTGGTCTGCGCATGGTAAACATCGAGTCTCTTCTTGACTGTCTCGCTCTTGTCATCATCACGAAGAACAAGCTCGCTCGAACATCTGTCACAGATACCTTCTTTTTTCGGCGGAATATTTACGATATGATAGGTTGCTCCGCAGTTAAGACATGCGCGTCTGCCACCCATTCTGGTAATGATGGACTCGTCCGGCACTTCGATGTCGATGGCAAAATCGATCTTTTCTCCGAGACCGCTCAGAGCAGCTGTCAGAGCATCCGCCTGCGGAATCGTTCTCGGAAATCCATCGAGTACGAATCCGTTTTCACAGTCATCATGAGAGATTCTGTCAACAACCAGTTCACAGGTCAGCTCGTCCGGAACAAGTTCTCCCTTGTCCATATAGCCTTTGGCTTTCTTGCCGAGTTCGGTACCCTCTTTGATATTTGCACGGAAGATATCTCCTGTGGAAATATGCGGAATGCCGTATTTGTCGGCAATCATCTTAGCCTGTGTTCCTTTTCCGGCGCCCGGAGCGCCCAGCATAATAATCTTCATGTTGTTTTGTTCTCCTGTTAAAACACGAAAACGTGAACGCTGTCGCAGAGAATAAACTGCGACAGTTCACGATTCATGTTTGCATTTTGCTGTTTTCTATTCTCCGAGGAATCCCTTCTTATAATGACGGGTTACCATCTGAGATTCGATCTGCTTAATCGTTTCGATGATGACACCTACGATAATGATAATCGAAGTACCACCGAAGGAAACGCTCGCTCCAAATACTCCATTAAAGAAGATCGGGATCACTGCAATGATTGCAAGTCCGATTGCTCCGATGAAGACGATCTTATTTAAAATCTGTTCGAGATAATCGGTGGTCGGTTTGCCCGGTCTGATACCCGGAATGAATCCGCCCTGTTTCTTCATATTATCTGCGATTTCCATCGGATTAAAAGTAATGGATGTATAGAAATAAGCAAACAAGACAAGCAGTACCAAATACACAAGCAGTCCGATGGAGTAAATCGGCTGCTGCGGATTGCACCAGTTGGATTGTGACAGTCCCATCAGAACTTTGCCCCAGAATCCGGTGCCTCCGTTTTTGCCAAGAACCTGTGCGATGATTACCGGTGTGGACATCAGAGACTGTGCAAAGATGACCGGAATAACGCCTGCGGTGTTGACACGGAGCGGAATGAATGTCGACTGGCCGCCTACCTGTTTTCTGCCCTGAATCTTTCTGGAATACTGAACAGGGATCTTTCTTGTTGCATCTGTCAGAAGAATGACCATTACAACAACAGCCAGGATGATGGCAGCAATGATAACACAGGCCACAATGGCTCTGCCGTAGTTCTTTCCTAATACAAACTGCTGACCAAGTGATGAAATATCATTCGGCAGTCTGGAAATAATGTTGATTGTCAAAACGATTGAGATACCGTTTCCCACACCGTTTTCGGTGATCTGCTCGCCGATCCACATCAGAACTGCGGATCCGGCAGTCAGGATTGCAACGATTGCAATCACATGAATGGCATCGAAGTTCTCCAGATAGCCACTGCGTCCGAAACCGATTGCCAACGCAACACCCTCCAGTACGGAAAGGGCGATGGTAAGATAACGGGTGATAGATACGATCTTTTTCCGTCCTTCTTCTCCATCTTTTTGCATCTCCTCCAATGCCGGGATGGCAATGGTGAGGAGCTGCATAATGATAGATGCCGTAATGTACGGCGTAATATTCAACGCGAATACCGACATTTGTTCGAATGAACCACCGGTTACGGAGTTGAAAAAGTTAAAGGCATCGGTCGTCTGAGAAGCGATCCAGTTCGCGAATACGCTTCTGTCAATTCCCGGTACCGGAAGCTGAGATCCGAAACGGATTACAATCAGCATCAAAAAGGTGAAAAAGATGCGCTTTCTCAAATCTTCAATTTTAAAGACATTTCGAAGCGTTTGAAACATTAGATAACCTCTGCTTTTCCACCAAGTTCTTCAATTTTCTTTACAGCGCTTGCGCTGAAAGCATTTACCTGAACGGTCAGTTTCTTGGTCAGAGTTCCGTTACCAAGAATCTTAACGCCGTCTTTCGGGTTGGTAACCGCACCGCTCTCAACGAGCTTGTCGATGGTTACCACTTCATCGTTATCAAAACGCTCCAGCTCGGAAACGTTGATTGCTACGATGTTCAGGGTGTTGATGTTCGTAAAGCCTCTCTTCGGAATACGTCTGTAGAGCGGCATCTGACCACCCTCGAATCCCGGTCTCGGGGATCCGCTACGTGCCTTCTGACCCTTGTGGCCCTTACCGGCAGTTTTTCCGTTTCCTGAAGCGTGACCACGGCCTCTTCTGAAGTTTCCGTCGGTCTTAGCGCCCTGAGCAGGCTGTAAGTTCGATAATTCGATTGCCATTGCGCATCCCTCCTTTACTGAACTTCCTCTACTGTTACCATGTGTCTTACTTTCTGGATCATGCCGCGAACAGCTGCATTATCTTCCTGCTCTACGGTTTTACCGATCTTGTTCAGACCCAGTGCTTCTACAGTAGCTCTTGTTCTCGGCTTCTGGCCGATTACAGATTTTGTAAGAGTAATTTTCAATTTTGCCATTTTTCTGCTACCTCCTATCCGAGAATCTCTTCAACGGATTTGCCGCGAAGTGCTGCTACTTCTTCCGGAGATTTCAGCTGTCTGAGGGCATCCAGGGTTGCAAGAACAACGTTCTGCTTGTTGTTGGAGCCCAGAGACTTTGTACGGATGTTCTTGATGCCGGCCATCTCGCACACGTTACGTGCCGGACCGCCAGCGATTACACCGGTACCTTCCGGAGCCTTCTTCAGGAGCACGCTTGCACCTGTGTGCTTACCGGTTGTGTCATGTGTAATACTGTTGTTCTCATCCAGTTTAACAAAGATCAGATTCTTTGTAGCATCTTCCTTACCCTTGCGGATTGCTTCCGGAATTTCTGCTGCTTTACCCAGGCCTGCGCCTACGTGGCCGTGTCCATCACCAACTACAACAAGTGCAGTAAAACGCATGTTACGTCCGCCTTTAACAACTTTTGTAACTCGTTTGATGGTTACAACCTTGTCTTCTAATTCCAAGGAGCTGGCATCAATAATTTCTCTTCTCATGTTATCCTATCCTCCTTATTAGAATTTCAGACCGGCTTCTCTGGCTGCATCAGCCAGTGCCTGAACTTTTCCGTGATACAGGAAACCGCCACGATCGAAGACAACTTCTGTGATGCCGGCTTCAACTGCTCTCTTACCGATTACAGTTCCTACATATGCTGCAGCAGCAACGTTGTTGGTTCTGCCAAGTTCTTCGCGAGCGCTCTTCTCAAGAGTAGAAGCGGACACGAGGGTCTTTCCGGTAGAATCGTCAATGATCTGTGCATACATGTGCTCGTTGCTGCGGAATACTGCAAGTCTCGGTCTTTCAGTAGTTCCGGCAATATGATAACGCATTCTTTTATGCTTTTTTACGCGAATATCCGTTCTGGATGCTTTCTTTATCATCTTTCGTCACTCCTTTAATTATTTCTTACCAGCCTTGCCGACCTTACGCTTAATAACTTCATCAGAGTACTTGATACCTTTGCCCTTATACGGCTCCGGTCTCTTCTTGTCTCTGATTTCTGCAGCGTACTGTCCAACTCTCTCTTTGTCGATACCGGAAACAATGATTTTGTTTCCGTCAACAGTTGCTTCTACGCCTTCCGGATCTTCCATTTCAACCGGATGAGAGAATCCAAGGTTCAGAGTTAACTTCTTGCCGGATTTCGCTGCTCTAAGACCAACACCGTTGATCTCGAGAGTCTTTGTATAACCCTGGGTTACACCGATGATCATGTTGTTGATCAGGGTTCTGGTCAAACCATGCAGGGATTTCATTTTCTTTAAGTCATTCGGTCTGGATACGATGATTTCATCACCTTCCTGTTTGATTTCCATCTCTACAGGAAGAACTCTTTCAAGAGTTCCCTTCGGACCCTTTACCGTCACCTGATTATTTTCTGCAATTTCAACAGTTACGCCTGCCGGAACTGCGATTGGCATTCTTCCGATACGTGACATGCCCGTACTCCTCCTAATTTATATTGAATAATTGTTGATTACCATACAAATGCAAGAACTTCTCCGCCAACCTGACGTTTTCTTGCTTCTCTGTCTGTAAGGATACCCTGGTTGGTGGAAATGATTGCAATACCAAGTCCGCCGAGTACTCTCGGGAGCTCATCCTTGCCGGCATAAACACGAAGACCCGGTTTGGAGATTCTCTTAAGACCGGTGATGATCTTCTCGTTTTTGTCTTTGCCGTATTTCAGGGTGATGCGAATGTCCTGGAACTTACCGTTCTCCACCAGCTCATATTTCTCGATGAAACCTTCATCAAGAAGGATACCGGCGATAGCTACCTTGATCTTGGAAGCAGGAACATCGACAGTATCATGTTTCGCAATGTTTGCATTACGGATTCTTGTAAGCATATCCGCGATCGGATCGTTTGTCGTCATAATTTCCTCCTCCTTCTTACCAGCTTGCTTTCTTCACGCCCGGGATCTGGCCCTTGTAAGCCAGCTCACGGAAGCAAATTCTGCAAATACCGTATTTTCTGATATATGAATGCGGACGTCCGCAAATTCTGCAGCGGTTGTACTCTCTGGTAGAGAATTTCTGCTTGCGCTGCTGTTTGATTTTCATTGATGTTTTAGCCATTGAAAATTCCCTCCTTATTTGCGGAACGGCATGTTGAACTGTGCCAGTAACTCGCGTGCTTCTTCGTCAGAATTAGCAGTGGTAACGATAATGATATCCATACCTCTAACCTTGTCTACCTTATCGAACTCGATCTCCGGGAAGATCAGCTGTTCTTTGATACCAAGTGCGTAGTTACCACGTCCGTCGAAGGAATTCGGGTTGATACCACGGAAATCTCGAACTCGCGGAAGGGAAAGGTTAACCAGACGATCAAGGAACTCATACATTCTGTCTCCACGAAGAGTTACCTTACAACCGATCGGCATACCTTCTCTCAGTTTGAAGTTAGCGATAGATTTCTTTGCCTTTGTAGCGATCGGCTTCTGACCGGAAATGATTTCCAGATCTGCCATTGCGCTGTCAAGAACCTTTGCGTTTTCTTTTGCTTCTCCGACTGCCATGTTAATGACGATCTTCTCTACTTTCGGAACCGCAAGGTCATTGGTGTAGCCAAATTTTGCTTTCATCGCATCAATGATTTCGTTTTGATACGTTTCTTTCAGTCTGCTGCTCACTGTCTATAGACCTCCTTCCATGATCAGTCAATTACTTCGCCGGTTTTCTTGGCGTAGCGAACCTTCTTGCCGTCTTCTACTTTGAAGCCAACTCTGGTCGGCTCACCTTTGTGCAGATACATAACGTTGGAAATGTCGATCGGACCTTCCTGACGAACGATGCCGCCGTTCTGATTCTGCATGCTCGGCTTTGTGTGTTTTGTGATCATGTTGACACCTTCAACCAACAGGGTGTTGTTCTTCTGGTTGACAGCGATGACCTTACCTTCTTTGTCTTTATCTCTGCCGGCGATTACTTTAACGGTATCACCTTTCTTGATTTTTAACATTGAGATCCCTCCTATAATACTTCCGGTGCCAGGGAAACAATTCTCATGAACTGTTTCTCACGAAGTTCACGTGCAACCGGTCCGAAAATACGGGTTCCTCTCGGTGTCTTGTCGTCTTTGATGATAACAGCTGCGTTCTCGTCAAAGCGGATGTAGGAACCGTCTTTACGACGCACACCCTTAACGGTACGAACTACAACAGCGTTAACTACATCACCTTTTTTAACAACACCACCGGGTGTTGCATCTTTAACCGTTGCAGTGATGATATCACCAACACTTGCATATCTTCTGGTAGAACCGCCCTGTACGCGGATGCAAAGGATTTCTTTTGCACCGGTGTTGTCGGCTACCTTCAGTCTCGTTTCCTGCTGAACCATGCCTACGGCCTCCTTTATTTCGCTCTTTCCATGATCTCAACCAGACGCCATCTCTTATCTTTTGACAGCGGTCTTGTTTCCATAACTTTTACAATATCACCGATATTGCAATCGTTGTTTTCATCATGGGCTTTCAGTTTATAAGTCTTTTTTACAACTTTGCCGTACAGCGGATGCTTTACGTTATCCTCAACAGCAACAACGATTGTCTTGTCCATCTTATTGCTGGTGACTTTACCGGTACGGGTTTTTCTCAGATTTCTTTCCACGACTGTTACTCCTTCCTGCCAAATTACTCTGCGCTCTGCTGATTGATCACAGTCTGGATTCTAGCGATGTTTTTACGAACCTCTTTAATCCGGCTTGTGTTGTCCAGCTGATTGGTTGCATTCTGGAATCTTAAATTGAAAAGCTCTTTCTTAGCAGCCACCAGGCTCTCGTTGAGCTGCTCTGATGTCTGGTTCTTTAATTCGTTTACGTAAGCGTTTGTCTTCATTAAGCTTCACCGCCTTCTAAATCTTCGCGAGCTACGATCTTGCACTTGCACGGAAGTTTGTGAACTGCAAGACGAAGAGCCTCACGAGCTACTTCTTCCGGTACACCTGCAACTTCGAACATAACGCGTCCCGGTTTCACAACAGCTACCCAGTACTCTACGTTACCTTTACCTTTACCCATTCGAACTTCAAGCGGTTTGTGGGTGATCGGCTTGTCCGGGAAAATCTTAATCCAAACTTTACCGCCACGCTTCATGTAACGGGTCATGGCAATACGGGCTGCCTCGATCTGATTGGAACGGATCCAGCACGGTTCTGTAGCAACAATACCGAACTCACCGTTTGTGATCTTATTACCTCTCATCGCTTTTCCGGTCATAGTGCCGCGGAACTGCTTGCGATGTTTAACTCTCTTCGGCATTAACATTATTTATCGCTCCCTTCCTTAGCGTCCTTCTTCGGAAGGATTTCGCCTTTGTAGATCCATACCTTTACGCCAACTTTACCGTAAGTGGTATCTGCCTCAGCAAAACCGTAGTCGATGTCTGCACGCAGTGTCTGCAGCGGGATGGTTCCTTCGCTGTAGAACTCGGTTCTTGCCATATCGGCACCGCCAAGACGTCCGGAAACAGCAGCCTTGATACCATATGCGCCGCTCTTCATGGTACGTCTCATGCAAGATTTCATTGCACGACGGAAGGATACACGATTCTCAAGCTGCTGAGCGATGTTTTCAGCAACGAGCTGAGCATCTTTGTCCGGTCTCTTGATCTCTTTGATGTCAACGAGCATCTTCTTGCCGGTCAGCTTCTCAAGTTCTTTCTTAACTTTCTCGATCTCTGCACCGCCTTTACCGATAACAACGCCCGGCTTAGCTGTGTAAAGAATTACTTTTACTCTGTCAGAGGCTCTTTCGATGGAAATCTCAGATACTCCGGCATTGTATAATTTCTTTTTCAGGAATTTTCTGATGTTATAATCTTCAACAAGGCAGTCTGCGAATTCTTCGCCTTCAGCATACCATCTTGAATCCCAATCTTTGATAACACCGACTCTTAAACCATGCGGATTTACTTTCTGTCCCATGCTATCCTCCTTATCTCTCGTTCAGCACAATGGTGATGTGGCTCATTCTCTTTTCGATTCTGTAAGCGCGGCCCTGTGCTCTTGCTTTGATTCGTTTCATTGTCGGTCCTTTGTTTGCGTAGCATTCCTCAACGTAGAGGTTCTCAACGCTCATACCGTTATTGTTTTCTGCATTCGCGATTGCGGACTTCAGAAGTTTTTCGATCAGCTCGGAAGCATATCTCGGGTTGTACTTAACAATTGCAAGTGCAGTCTGAACGTCTTTACCACGGATCGCATCTAAAACGAAGCAAGCTTTCTGAACTGAGATTCTAGCGTATGATAATTTTGCAGAAGGTCTTGTATCTTTCTGTGCATTTCTCTCACGCTTAATTTGTGATCTATGTCCTGATGCCATTATGAATACCTCCTTCTACTTATCTCTTACCCTTCTTCTCGTCTTTACCGTGACCTCTGTAGGTTCTGGTGGAAACGAATTCTCCAAGTTTATGTCCTACCATATCCTCGGTAACATATACCGGAACATGTCTTCTACCATCATGAACAGCGAACGTATGTCCAACGAAGCTCGGGAAGATTGTGGAGCGACGTGACCAAGTCTTGATGACAGTCTTGTCTCCGGATGCGTTCATAGCATCAACCTTCTTTAACAGGCTTTCGTCTGCAAACGGTCCCTTTTTAAGTGAACGTGACATTGCTCAATCCTCCTTATTTGATCGCTTTACCGTCTCTTCTTCTTACAATCATCTTATTGGACTGTTTATGTTTCTTACGTGTCTTAAGTCCAAGTGCAGGTTTGCCCCACGGAGTGCTCGGGCCCGGACGTCCTACCGGAGCACGGCCCTCACCACCACCATGCGGATGGTCATTCGGGTTCATAACAGAACCACGAACAGTCGGGCGGATACCCATGTGACGTTTACGTCCTGCTTTACCGATCTTGATCAGGTTCTGGTCGCCGTTACCAAGTACACCGATAGTTGCACGGCACTTGATCGGAACCATTCTCATCTCACCTGACGGAAGACGGAGGGTTGCATATTTACCTTCTTTAGCCATAAGCTGAGCGGAAACACCGGCACTACGTACCATCTGTCCACCTTTGCCCGGCATCATTTCAATGTTGTGTACCTGAGTACCAACCGGAATGTTTTCAAGCGGGAGGCAGTTACCAACACGGATTTCTGCTTCCGGTCCGTTCATTACCTTCATGCCGTCTGTCAGCCCCTGCGGAGCAAGGATGTACGACTTCTGACCATCTGCATAAGCGATCAGTGCAATGTTAGCGGTTCTGTTCGGATCGTACTCGATACCGATTACGGTTGCTTCGATTCCATCTTTATTTCTCTTGAAATCGATCATTCTGTATTTTCTGCGGTTTCCACCACCGTGATGTCTAACAGTGATTTTACCCTGGTTGTTACGACCGGCGTTCTTAGACAGCGGAGCAAGAAGAGACTTTTCAGGCTCTTTCTTGGTAACCTCAGCAAAATCAGAACCGGTCATATTTCTTCTCGATGGTGTATACGGTTTATATGACTTAATTCCCATTGTAGGTCTCCTTTCGCGAATTACAGGCCTGCAAAGATTTCGATATCCTTGCTGTCCTCAGTCAGCTGTACGACTGCTTTTTTCACATTGGCGGTCTTGCCCATGATCAAACCACGGCGTTTGTTCTTACCGCTTACGTTCATGGTGTTTACACGCTCAACTTTAACGCCGTCGAACATTTTCTCAACTGCTTCCTTGATCATCGTTTTGTTTGCCTGCGGATGAACCAGGAAAGTGTATTTTTTCTCAGCCATAGCATTCATAGACTTTTCTGTTACGACCGGTTTCAGGATCACGTCGTAGTACTGTACGTTTGCCATTATGCATACACCTCCTCAAGGAATTCTACTGCGGCCTTAGTTGTAACAACAGTGCCGTATTTCAGGATGTCATATACGTTGATGTTAGAGCTGATTGTCTCATTTGCAACGTTGATGTAAGCAGTAGCAACACCTTCGATGTTCTTAGCGGAACGAACTACAACTGCGTCGTTGTTGTCCATAAGAATCAATGCTTTGCTTACGTTGAGGTTGCTGAGGATTTCAGCCATCTTCTTGGTTTTGATTTCATCAAGCTTCAGTTCATCAAGAACGATGAATTTCTCATCCTGTACTCTGGATGTCAGAGCGCTGCGAAGAGCTGCTCTCTTCTCTTTCTTGTTCAGCTTGAAAGAATAATCTCTCGGTGTCGGCGCGAATACCACACCACCACCTGTCCACTGCGGTGCGCGGATGGATCCCTGTCTTGCATGACCGGTTCCTTTCTGTCTCCACGGCTTTCTTCCGCCTCCGCGTACTTCGGAGCGGGTTTTTGCTTTCTGCGTTCCCTGACGCTGATCAGCAAGATACTGTACAACAGACATGTGAAGCAGGTGCTCGTTAACCTCAACGCCGAATACAGCGTCATTCAGGTCCATCGTTCCGACTTCCTTGCCTTCGATATTATAAACAGCTACGTTAGCCATCTGTATGTCCTCCTTCCCGAAAGGCTTAAGCCTTTACAGATTCCTTAATCGTCACTAAAGATTTCTTCGGTCCCGGAACAGATCCCTTTACCAGAAGCAGATTGTCTTCTGCGATAACGCGAACAATCTCAAGGTTCTGAACCGTAACTTTTACGCCACCCATCTGGCCGGCCATTTTCTTTCCTTTGAATACCTTGCTCGGTGAAGAACAAGCACCATTGGAACCTGCATGACGATGATATTTGGAACCATGGGCCATCGGTCCTCTGGACTGACCATGTCTCTTGATCGCGCCCTGGAAACCTTTACCCTTGGAAATAGCCGTAGCATCCACTTTATCTCCGTTTTCAAAGATATCAGCCTTGATCTCATCGCCAAGGTTGTAATCCTGAACGTTTTCAAAACGGAATTCTCCAACGTAGCGTTTTCCGCCTACGCCGGCTTTTTTGAAGTGACCCATTTCAGCTTTGTTTACACCGTGACGGTTGTAAACTTCTTTTTTGCCGTTTGCGTCAACACTTACGCTCTTTTCTTTCTTGTCGACAAATCCGACCTGAACAGCTTCATAGCCGTCAGTTTCTACAGTTTTTACCTGTGTTACTGCACAAGGTCCGGCCTGCAGTACAGTTACCGGGATCAGTTCTCCGCCTTCACCGAAAATCTGAGTCATTCCGACTTTCGTAGCTAAGATCGCTTTCTTCATTTTAACCTCCTGTTATTCTACAGCGGAACGCAGCCAGGGCGTTCATCCTAGAACAGGACTACCTGTTCTTTGTTACTTTTTGTCTTTCATCTTGATGTCGATGTACACACCAGCCGGCATCTCGAGTCTGGACAGAGCATCAACGGTTTTCTGTGTCGGAGTGATTACATCGATCAGTCTCTTATGAGTTCTCTGTTCAAACTGTTCTCTGGAATCTTTGTACTTGTGAACAGCTCTAAGAATCGTAACTACTTCCTTCTTTGTCGGAAGAGGTACCGGTCCGCTCACCTGTGATCCGTTCTTCTTAACCGTTTCGATGATCTTCTTTGCAGAAGCATCAATCAGCTCATGGTCATAAGCCTTTAATGTGATTCGCATTACTTGACTTGCCATAAAAAAAGTCGCCTCCTTTTCGCACTCTTTTCAGTACGACAAGCGGTGACTGTACACGATCCCGTGTGTATCCTAAATGTAAACATAGAATCACACGTTGTTTCTACCATATGTAGACATTTGTGTTACAGTGACTTGTCGCCAGTTTCCTAACTTGACATTCGCTCCACGGAAAACCTGCCGGAATCGGCAGCAACCTCACGCTTCACAGCTATCATGCCACAGCAAAAAGTATTATATATGATGTTCATATGGATTGCAAGCACTTTTTTCCTTTATTTTCAAGGTTTTTTCGATCCGTTTTTCCGCGTTCCATAAAAGCAATGTGCCGGTTCGAACGATGAGTCCAAACCGGCACATAATTTTTTGTTTCCTATTTAATTTATCTGAGACGTTTTACTGACCGTCCGTTACCCATGTATGAGAAATCAATGTGTTTGCTGCTTTTCCTGAATACATGGAGCATCCCTCAGGAATTCCGGCAACACGATTATTATAGTAGAAGTTTAACACACGCATACCGGTAAGATTTACTGTCCAGTGCTGCTGTGCATAATGCAAATCTGCATCCTTTGCATACTCTGCCTGATCTTCCAGCGTTGTTGCCGTACCCATGCTCTCAAGCATTGCGTTATATTCCGCATCTTCATTCCACAGAGAAGATGCCCAGCCGCCATCAACGGTTTGATTGATTGCTGCCTGAATGGAGGATACTGCTCCACAACCACTTGAACCGGTATTTCTTGCATCTGCAGAGTCTGTTCCAATGGTTTTTGCTTCCATAAAGTTATCAACGGTTTCAATATTCATCGTAACACCGATTGCGTTCCAGTATTCCTGTGCAAGTACCCAGAGGTCTGCATTGTTATCCGCACTGATTACAACGGTGAATTCGAAACCATCTGCATAGCCAGCTTCTTCCAAGAGGGCCTTAGCCTTTTCCGGATCGTATGCATAAGAATCAACCACTTCTTGATCCCAAGTATCTACCGTTGACCATTCGGATGTCGTCGGATTCCAAAGTCCTGACAACTCCGGCTCTCCGCCAAGCTGAAGGAATTCTGTATGAATCTCCTGCATATTGATCGCATGCTGCATTGCTTCACGAACGCGAATATCATTAAACGGCTCCTGGTTGCACTTCATTGCCAGATATTCCGGATTTGCAGATGACAACGGAACCACATAATAATCAGCCATCGCTGAAGCGATCTGCTGCGCTTCTGAATCATTTACGAGATTTGCACGGTTAGAACCAAAGACATCAATTCCACCGGATGTGAACTGTGTCACGATATTGGTGCTGTCTGCGATATAAGTAAATGTAATACCATCCAGATACGGGAGTTTGTTCTCCGGATAACGTTCATCTGTATCGTAGTAATCTTCGTTCTTTGTTAACTCTACCTTCTGTCCGGCTTCAAATCCGGTCAACATATACGGGCCTGTACCGCAAGCATAATGGAAGTCTGCTTTTTGCTCGTCTGTCAGTGTATCCCATTCCGGTCCACCGATTTTTACAAACTGCTGCATGAAATTCGCAACCGTCACCTCATCCGCGGAGGTTAAATGGAAAATGACTGTTGTATCATCCGGAGCCTCTACACTTTCCAACATATTCAGGTTTCCTGCCCAGTTTGACTCCGTTTCCATCGGCTCGTCATATCCGGAGCCTGTGCCGCAAAGGCGATCATAGGACCACTTGACATCATTTGCCACAAGCTGACGTCCGCCATAATAGTCATATGCGTCATCCAGCTTCTGGAAATATACATCATCCCTTAAGGTGACTGTAAGTGTCTTTGCCTCTTCATCCGCTTCCCAGGATGCAGCAAGCTGTCCCTGAAGTGAAGACGCCGGGATGTTATCGCTGGCTGCCGCAAATCCTGAGGTCTCATCATAAGACCACAGACCCTCTAAAAATAGGTTATAGCAAACCGTGTCGCCGATTGCCGGATCAAAATAGGCATCAATATCGCTTGTATAATATAGATTCAGCGTGCCACCGTAAACCGGCTCTCCCTGATCAGTCGGTGCTGATGGCAGTTCTGCGGTAGCCTCTGCGGAAGCCGCCTCAGGAGAAGCTGATCCGGAAGCATTGCCGGAGCCGGATGAGCCGCATCCAACCAGTGCTGTGGCAATCATGGTTGCCGCAAGAACAATTGATAAAAGTTTTCTTTTCATTTCACACCCTCCTTTATCTTATCTACTTATTAAGATTCACGTTCTTGATAAGCAAATTCTAGGTTAGTCAAAAACAAAAGTAAAATTGTGTTTTGTCATAGGTTTATGTTCGAACCGTCATAATCTCTCTATGCATCTCGCTTTACCGAGAATCGAATTCCTACATATTAAATAGCAATATTAAACTGCCTTTTTTTCATCGTACGGATATTTCAGTGCCATCTTCTCGGCGATTTTACGAAGCTTATTTACATTGTAGGTTCCTACGCCACCTTTGAGTCTCGGGTCAAGCAGATCTCTTACCGCATCACCAAACATCGTTGCTCCAAATACCATAAGTGCAATACACAGGCCCGGATATACCGCAAGCATCGGCATCACAAACATATTTGCTTTTCCCTGATTCGTAATCATATAACCCCAAGATGGCGTTCCCGGCGTTACACCATATCCAAGGAAATTCAAAGAAGCTTCCATCAGAATAACTCCACCCAGGGAACTCGCTGCATTTGTGATAATCAACGGAAGAATATTCGGAATCACGTGACGGAAAGCCTTAAACATCGTTCCTCCGCCCAAAAGACCACAGTTTTTCACATATCCGGAATCCTTGACAGAAATCGCTGCCGAACGCATCATACGTGAACCGGTAATACCACCCGGTACCGACATTGCAAATATCAGCTGCGGAATACCGTTGCCAAGCATATTCATCAAAATCAGCAGAATCAGCATAGAAGGAATACACTGAAAGGCATCGACAATTCTCTGTACAATCAGATCAAACCATCCTCCGATCACGGCCGATAGCGTTCCGATGACCACAGAAATCGCTACACTCAACAGCGTGCAGCAAATACCTAAAATAGCAGAGGTTCGCGCACCGTAAATCAAATACGACAACACATCTCTTCCGAGGTTGTCTGTACCAAATAAATGCTCAGCGGAAGGACCTTCCAACTTATGCAAGATACTTGAGGGCAGAACACCGTCTACCATAGAAGTAGGTGCAAGAAAATCGGCAAATATCGCAAGAAACAGGAAAAACAACAAAATAATCAACCCGATAAATCCCAGTGGTTTTTTTCGAATCAGTTGTTTCATAAAACTGTCTTTATGAATGTTTATTCCCGGACCGGGAGCTTTCTTTTTCTTCATGCGTCTCACCTCTAATCTAATGTAATTCTCGGATCAATCCACTTGTAAGCAATATCCACGATCAGGTTCACCATCATTACCAATAATGAAAGCACCAGAACACAGCCTTGTACAATCGGATAATCTCTGGCATTTAATGCAGATACCATTGCCTGCCCGATGCCTGGGATATTGAAGATATTTTCCATAATGACATTACCGCCAAACATCATTGCAACAGATCCACCGATCATCGTAATGATCGGAATCATTGAGTTTCTAAATGCATAACGAAACAGTACACGTCGCTCCGGCACGCCTTTGGCCCATGCCGTACGGATATAATCCTGGCGCATGACCTCAAGTGTCATCGTACGGATTGTTCTCATCTGAATACCGGCTTGTCCCATAGCAGAAAGCAATGCCGGAAGAAGAAACATCGACAAATTCTGGATCGGATCCTGCCAAATCGGAACATAGTTAACTTCCGGTGCCCATCCCCACCAAAGGTTCGGATAGATCAGTACAAGAGTTGCTACCCAAAATACCGGTAACGCAATCAGCAACGTACCGATCACACGGATCGTGTAATCAGAAATTGTATCCTGGCGAGCCGCACAGTACAAACCAAGCGGAATAGAAATACAATTGGTAAATATCAAAGACAAAATTCCAAGTTCTAAGGTAGCCGGGAATTTCTTTGCAAGAATCTGATTCACGGTCTGATGATCAAAATAGGAAGATCCCAAATCTCCTTTCAAAACATCGCCGATCCAGATAAAAAACTGTTGGATTGCCGGCTTATCTAATCCAAGTAATGCTTTTACATACTCCTCATCCACATAGTTTCCGTTTGCACTTAACTTGTTCTGCAAAGTCGCTACCGCATCCATCGGAATCATTCGCATCAAAATAAATACGATTACACAGACCAGTAATACGGTCGGAATCAAAAGAAGGAGACGTTTTAACACATATTTTCCCATAACTCAACCTCCTACCGATTCAGAAACAAGATGACACGCCACTTTATGGTCATTTCCGACATCAATCATCTCCGGTTCGACTTCTCTGCACTTATCCGTTACATAAGGGCAACGTGTACAGAAATTACATCCCTTTGGCGGATTGATCGGTGATGGGATTTCTCCTTCAAGCAAGATACGCTCTCTCTGGCGATCAACAATCGGATCCGGGATCGGTGCCGCTGAAATCAATGCCTTTGTATACGGATGCAGAGGGTGATTATATAGCTCATCGGAAGATGTGATTTCTACAATCTTACCCAGATACATAACCGCAACCTGATCGGAAATATAACGCACAACAGAAAGATCATGGCCGATAAATACATAAGTCAGATTTAGCTGTTCCTGCAACTTCATCAACAGCGTTACGATCTGTGCCTGAATCGAAACATCAAGCGCAGATACAACTTCATCGCAAACGATAAAGTTTGGTTGCAGCGCCAGAGCTCTTGCAATCGATATACGCTGACGTTGTCCACCGGAAAATTCGTGTGGATATCTAAACCTAAAATCCGGGTTGATTCCAACCATTTCCAACTGGCGAACCGCCATGTCTTCCATCTCATGCTTATTGTCCAACTGATGATGAATTACCAGTCCTTCACTGACAATATCCATGACTGTCATTCTCGGATCGAGAGACGCAAACGGATCCTGCGTAATCATCTGCATATTTTTTCTCATACGACGCAGGCTACGTTCGTTGATATCCTTCATGTTGTGGCCTTCGTAAAACACATTTCCGGATGTCGGTGTGAGATTACGAAGCAAACAGTTTCCGATCGTCGATTTTCCGGAACCGGATTCTCCTACGATCCCCAACGTCTTACCACGCTCAATATTAAATGTAACGCCGTCTACCGCCTTGACATATCCAATGGTACGTTTCATAAGACCTTTGGTAACAGGAAAATGCATCTTCATATCCTGCACGTACATAATGTCTTTTGGATTTAAGATTTGCTCGAGAGGTCGTTCCGGAGCGCCTGGCATATCTACAAAATTCAAGTTACTGCTTGTCATATCCCAGTACCTCCCTTCTCTCTTCTTCAAGCGCATCTCTATGGAAGCATGCGCAGTAGTGATTATCCCCTATTTCTTCAAGCGCAGGTCTTAGCGTACGACATTCTTCCGTGGCATATTTGCATCGGAAATGGAATGCACAACAGTCAGGACCGACCTTTGACATATCAGGTGGTTCTCCCTCAATGGTATGCAGTCCGTGACTGCGGGGCAGATCCAGTCTCGGAACCGCACGAATCAATCCCAGTGTATACGGATGAGAAGGATTGCGGAAAATATCAATCACCGATCCGTCTTCTATAATCTTTCCGCCATACATGATTTTGACAGAATCTGCATATCTGGCTACAACACCAAGATTATGCGTAATAATAATCAGCGCCGTGTCATATTCCCTTCTGAGTGCATTCAACTGCTCAAGCACCTGCGCCTGCACCGTGACATCCAATGCCGTCGTAGGCTCATCTGCAATCAATATATCCGGATTACAACTCATTGCCATGGCAATCATCGCTCTTTGCTGCATGCCTCCGGAGAATTCAAACGGATACTGTTTTACGCGCTCCGGTGCATTCGGAATACCAACTTTTTCAAGTAGTTCTACCGTTCTTTGAAGGGCCTCTTCTTTACTCAAATCCGTATGCAACATAATGTTCTCTGCAATTTGATTGCCGATGGTAGCGACCGGGTTGAGTGCTGCAGACGGCTCCTGGAAAATCATACTGATATCGGAGCCGCGGATCTTGCGATATTCTTCATCACTCATCTGAAGCAAATCTTTCCCTTTAAACAGAACCTCTCCTCCCATTACAAGTCCGGGAGGGTAAGAAACCAGACGCAAAATAGATAGTGCGCTAACCGTCTTTCCGGAGCCGGATTCCCCAATGATAGCCACACACTCTCCCTTATGCACCTTGTAGGACATGTTATCTACTGCACGAAGTTCTTTATCATGGTTATAAAAACAGGTTCTTAGATTTTTTACCTCTAAGACAACTTCTTTTTCTTCCATAGAAATACCTTCTTTCTATTTCACAGGTTTTTCTGCTCCGATCACAATCGATTCATCGTGAGTAACACAGCATACATAATTCGGTTCTTCATGGAAGCGAATAAATACTGCATTTGCACTGTCTGCATAAGTTAAAACCATAGAAACAGCAATCGGATTTACCGTTTCACCGCTCAAATATACGTTTTTTCCACTCGCAATCGGCGGCATTGTAATTTCTTCATATTTACTCAAATCAAATCCATGTGCATCTGCATGCGGGCTATCTGTCTGACCTTGCACATAAATACCGTCCTCATCTTCCAGTACCGTAAAGAACATTCCGCAGGTCGCCTCTTTCGTAGTAACTTCAAACGGATGTGCATCCATTTTATAGATACCTCCCGGACCGATTTCAAAATGACAAATGGCCGGCTTCACAGCGTAGGCCATCGCTGATACTGCCCAATTTGGCACATGCCCTCTGAGTTCAACCACCTCTGCTCCTGCTGCACGTTCTTTACACTCTTCAACAGCCTTTCGCAGTGCTTCTGCAGTCCACGCGTGATCCCTCATAATGACTTTTCCGTCCCTGACCACATCGACAAGTTCCAACTGATATCTGTCACCCATTTCTCTTAAATCGATGATGCATCGCTTTTCATCCATGTATGTTCCTCCTTCAAAATTCCGTTTTGGTAATATGCAATCAGTATAAAATTGTGTGTTTTCGAAGTAAAAGTCTGTTTCGGCATGCTACTATGTTCGATTTGTCATGAAGTCCACTCGATGATAATTCGAATATAATCACATGCCGAAACGGTATTTTACTATTGTCTTGCAATCCCGAATAATAAGAGCAGATCAAAAAAAGACGTACCAGAAAACAGAAAGGAGTAAAAGATTCCGGAACATCCGATGCATTAAATACATCAAGGAATAGGAATCTCCCATGGACAATACCCGATTTTTTGCGTTATCTTAGACATAAAGAAGTGCATGTCTCAAGGACACGCAAATTTCTACAAAGTTCTATAGGAGAACAGACACAAATGACAAAAACAAATACTTGTACCATTGATTTAGAAGCTCTCGGAGAAAAACATCATCTGGCAACCATTGACATCGTGGAAAACGATAGAGTCGTCGATACCGCCTGGGATTGGAATACTTCAGACCTTCAAAAGATTTTGGAAGAATGCAAATCACACGCCACAGGATGTGATTATGTTCGATTAACCGGACGCGTTCCGAATTGGTTACTTTCAGCAATCGCTTTTGCAGTATATCCTTCGGTATGTTCCTTTCAATTTGGATCAAACGGAGAATATCACTGGACAGCAACCCCCTTTCCGATTGACGCTTCCGTTCCAACAACGCTGACCCACTTCGAAGTAACGGAAACCGAGACCGAAGTATATGTCAATGCCGTTTCCGAACATATGCATGCTGACAATATCGACATCACCGAAGATGAGTTATTCCACATCATCATGCCTCCGATCTCTGCCGGTAAACTGGTATATTTGAGTGGTATTACCGCCATTCCCATTTCCGTTTCTATGGCTTTAACTTATGGAGATATCAGCCGCGCCATTTTTCAGCGTCCGCTCTCCAATCCGTATTACTTCTGCGTCCTAAGTCATACGCCAC